>JAUXBO010000292.1 GCA_030619345.1 Candidatus Zixiibacteriota bacterium
TCGGCGCTCTATTTTAATCTCGGGAACGCTTACTTCAAACAGGGTGATCTCGGGCGAGCCGTACTGAATTATCTCCGAGCGCAGCGACTGGATCCAGCCGACGAAGATATCCGTGAGAATCTTGAATTTGCACGTCAGTTTACAAAAGTGCAAATGGAAGGTGTTCAGCTTAACCCGATCAGTTCTTTAGTTCAGTCGGTTCTGGCTCCTTACAGGCTCGACACGATGGGATGGTTATCATCGGCCCTATTTATACTTTTCATATTTTCGCTTGTGCTGAGCTTCGGTTTAGGAATTAAGGGCCTTGCTGTGAGGTCGTTGACTACGGTTTCCTTGATTCTCCTTCTTGCGGTCTCCGGGCTTACTACATTCAAGTATCGAGTTGATTACTTGTCCCGTCACGCGGTGGTAGTATCCGAAGACAGCAGCGTGCGCACCGGGCCTTCGGAAAAGTCCGATATAGAGCTTGAAGCCGCTCCCGGTTTAGTGGTTGAGATTACCGGCGAAGCTCAGGGTTATTATCATGTTTTGTTTGAGAACAAACGTCAAGGCTGGCTGCTAAAGCAAGCGGTCGTTGAATTATAACGACTTAGCGGATGAATCTCCTCTAATTTTATTGACACCCTATCCAACTAAATCTATCTTAAGCCGATTCCCTTGGTGAAAAGCGATGTTAGTTTATGATTTGGAAGAAAAAACAGTTCTGGGGCGGCATAATTGCGGTCGCCTTATTAGCATATTGTCTCAAAGACATCAGTATCTACGAGTTACGTGGGCTGGGCGAGAAGATAGATATGCTGTACCTGATTCCCAGCATTATCGCGACCTATCTGTTTATTGTGGTCAAGGCGCTGAGGTGGAGAGTTATCATCTCCAGTCAGAAAGAAATGACGTATGGTCGGGCCATACCGCTTTATTCCGCCGGACAAATCCTTAATATTGTCATGCCGATGCTTACCGGTCAGGTCGGCAGGCTTTTTCTTTTTTCGCGTGAGGAGGGGATCAAGAAGACCGTTATTTTCTCGACGATTCTACTGGAAATAATATTTGATGCTGTCAGTCTCGTTCTCTTTTTGTTCCTGACCTCGTTGGCTTTTGTCTTCCCCGAAGAATACCGTACCATGAGCGTGGTGATCCTGGCGGTTACTATATTTGTGGTTGGGTTGTTATACTTCATTTTGCATCGTCAAGTGCAGTTGGAGGGGTTTGGCCGTCGGCACTTCCGGGATCGCTGGCCCGGTTTTTATATAAGCGTTAAGAAGTTTCTTCGATCATTTTCAAAAGGGATCGAACTACTGCGCTCCAGTCAGCACATGATAAGTTCGATGAGCTATTCTCTTTTGTCATGGGTACTTCACACGCTGGTGATTTTCTTTTTACTGAAGGCTTTTGGGTTGACCCTGCCGTTTTCGGCGGCAGCGGCTATTATGATAATCAACACGCTGGCGGTTATGATACCGGTAACGCCGGGAAATGCCGGGACTTTTGAACTGGCCGTAAGTTCATCATTGGCAGCGTTTAGCGTTGGCCGCAGCGATGCCGTTATGTTTGCTCTGGCGCTGCATCTGCTTGATTTCCTGCCTATTTTCTCTTTCGGGTTTTTCTTCTTGCGCAAGCAGAAGGTATCTATTAGACAGATAAAGTCCGAGCATGAGGATGATGTTGTTCTTGACCAGGTGAGTGAAGAGGGCATCTATATTGAGGACGAGGAAAAGGTATGATCAAGTCCTTTTACTACATCCCGGGTGAAACCGTTCAGGTGATTGAAGGTATCGCTAACTTCGACAAGATGGCTGCCAAAGAAGAATCTGTGCTCTGGATTGATATGTGTAAGCCGACCGATGAGGAATCGTTTATCCTGACACATGATTTTGATTTTCACCCATTGGCTATCGAGGATGTACTATCTGATCGTCCAAGAACCAAGATTGACGATTACAGTCGATACCTGTTTGTGGTTCTTCAGATAGTAGACTACATCGGCAGGGAAGAAGGTCTTAAAATCGGTGAAATAGATTTCTTCCTGAGCGGTAATTCTTTGGTGACGGTTCATTACGACGATCACCGGATTTTTGATTTTCTATACAATCGAGCCGAGCGGGATGAGCGCCTGATGTCTCGCGGAGCTGATTTTCTGTTTCACGCTATCATTGATGCCATTGTAGATAACTACAATGCCACTCTTGATATCTTTGAGTACGATATTGACCAGGTGGAAGAGGAGATTCTCGGCGATCCTGACGAGGAATTAGTGAAGACCATTTATACCCTGCGTCGAGATATTGTTCATCTGCGTCGAATTGTTTTGCCTCAGCGTGAGTTGGTTCAACGACTATCCCGCGAAAAGTTCAGACTGGTCAGCAGTAAGGCAGCTGTATACTTTGCCGATGTCCACGATCATCTGGTTATGGTTGACGACCTGGCGAATTTTCACCGCGATATCTTGAATTCTTCGCTGGAGACCTACTATTCAACGGTGTCCACTAAGACAAATGAGATCATAAAATTCCTGACGATTTTCACGGTCTTGTTCGCTCCGCCAACTTTTATGGTTGGGTTATGGGGTATGAACTTTGCCGCCATGCCTGAACTCGACTGGGAACATGGCTATCTGGTTGCGCTATTGGCTATGCTGACCGTGGTCCTGAGTTTGGTTGTATTTTTCCGCAAGAAGAAGTGGCTGTAGATTTATACCGCTCACGTAATTCAAAAGAATTTAATATAGCCGGGCATGTCATATTTCTATTGACTTTGTCGATATAATATATATATACATACCGACCGGTAGGTATGTATATGATGAGGTGTTGGGAATGAAGAAGACAAAGATAAAGCAGAGCCCTAAATTGCCCGCTAAAACAAGGCGGGAACAACTTCAGACCGCGGCGGCACGGCTTTTCGAAAAGCAGGGATTTGATGCTACCAGCATGAA
>JAUXBO010000153.1 GCA_030619345.1 Candidatus Zixiibacteriota bacterium
ATCAGATACTCGATGTCCTCAATCGGCATGATCTCTCTGACGTTAGCCAGAAACTCTTTGGTGAATCCGGCTTTGACGGTGTCGATCAGGGCTGCGCTGGCCGAGCCTTTGATCAAGTATGAATTGTAAGTAGTGCCGTTTTTGGTCTCGACGACAATATCAAATACTTTCAAATCCGGGTCTTTGACACCCACCCAGTGAACATCATTTGCTATTTTTATTGCGCTCATTAGTCTTTGTCTCCTCTATTTCGGCGCGAAATATAATAAAAGATGTCTGGCGAACAACCGTTCTTCTCGAAAGACTGTTTGGAGTTGACTCTTTAGTAGCAGAAACCCCGCCAGCGGGGAAGTGTCTCGGTTACTGACTGCAAATGATAGAGATGATCTCCGAGACTATTTCCTGATTGTCAGAGGGCGTTGTTCCAATATGCAGCAGGTCGGGATTTGAAATCTTTTCCAGACTGTTTATCTCTTTGACCTCGCTCTGTTCCTGCGCAAAGAATGCAAAGGTCTCGCAGGAGACTGCCTGAATATCTTCGAGATCGCGATACGGGGGTGCATAACCGGAGCGAATCTCATACCAGAACAACATGACAGTCCTGTAGAAAGGGAACCAATACATGTCATGTTTCTCTTTGAGCTTATCCTGTAGCCGTCGCGTTGTGAGATATGGTTCTATCGCAATGACTTTGCTTATAATGTCGTTTTCTTCCGCAGCCAGTATCGCCGCATCACCGCCCAGAGAGAAGCCGACCACAGTGAAAGGCTGATGGATTATCTCACGCAAAGTCAAGTAGTGTATGACCGCAGTCAGGTCGCCTGCTTCGGAGCGTCCTTCGCCATGATAGGTGGCAGTCGATCTGCCGGTAGCGCGCAAGTCCATGGTAACGACCGAAAAGCCGGAATCGATAAGCAGATCAGCCATTTCCACAAATTCATCCCGGGTCGAATTCTCTGAAGGTAACAACATTACGGTCCCGCGCGATGCTGCCCAGCCGGAGTCGATTCCCTGTAGCTGAATTACTGCGAGAGTCGTAAGTCCATCGGATTCAACCCGAAAGGTATCAATAACGAACATAGAATCGGTGTACGGAGCCGGGTCATTGATAACCGTAGAGTCGGCATTATAGTCATCAATATTGGACCGTGCGTACAGATCAGCAGTTTTATTGAGGGGATAAATGACAAAGGCAGTCAGGGAAACCCCGATAACCAGAAAAAACAGGACGATATTTATTATCTCACGGGTCTGTCTCGATATTTTCATTACTAATACCAATCGTTAAGGTTAGAAGGGGAATTTGACCGATTAGCCTGTTTAAGTCAATATCAAAAAGAACTATGATTCGAATTCTATTTACATTACAACGGAACCAATGTCCCTGCGTAGATTGTTGAGTAGGACAGAGGTCTACTTCAGGAGATTTTATACAGGTTTTGATACAAGAACCGATTTGCCAAATCTTGCTCATTGAAGTATTGTATAGGCCGACTTTGATAGAGAGTGAGTTAAATTGAGAAAATTTCACAGTTTTGTTTTTTCTGCCGTTTGTCTGATCCTCATTTCCTCTCCGCCCAGTTTGGGGCGTGGCTTAGTTTCCGGGTTTCAGCTAAATGCCGCTGCCACCACTGCTAATGGCAATCCAGCCTATTGTCAGGCGGTGCACAACATGGGTAAAATGAAACTGGTCGTGCAGAATAATGGCACCTTTGGCCTCTACCGGGAGTCTTTCGGCCAGCCGATAGCCGACTGTTTCACCGGTGAACGGCTGGATCAGGCATGCGAATACCCCAAAGGTACCTCGATAGAAAACCTGCTGTATGCTTCGCTCTGGATCGGGGCAATTGATGGCGATGATACCCTTGTCACCACCGGTCTGGAAGGCTGGGGTGAAGGTAGAGAACTGCATCCGGACGTATCGCCTATCGGAGACATTATTCACCGTTCAATTATCGATGAAGATGCCCCCGAATTCATCGATGCTGTCTCAGAGCAGGATTATATCGCTGTCTACTCAGATACTATGCGGGGAACATCGCAAGACTATTTTTTCGCTCGCAAACATATCCCGTTATATGTGAAAGTTACTCAGCGATCATATGCCTGGTCATACCCGTATGCCGAAGACATTATCCTGGTTGATCTGGAAATAGAAAATGTCGGCCCGCGTGTGTTGCACGATGTCTACCTGGGGTTGTATGTCGATGCCGATGTCGGGTTCAACGGCGGCTACCGCTGGGACGATATCTGCGGATACGTACCTACCGCGATTTTTGAAACTCCCTGCGGGGACTTTGAAGATACTGTCAACATCGCATGGGCGGCTGACAACGACGGTGATCCCTTGGACGGCAAGTTCGTGGTAGATTTCAGCATCGGAAATCCGGCCCTGATGTTTCAGCGCAAGTCGGCTCCGTTTGCCTTTGGTACTCGTATTCTTCGCAGCCCGGAAGTAGATTCCCCTCCTTCGTTTAACTGGTGGATTCCAAATTACGATCCACGATTTGACTTTGGGCCGAGAAGGCGCGACAATCTGCGAGATTTCCGCACCGGTGGAATTGGCGAACCACAAGGTGATCGCAATAAGTACTACATTATGGGCAACGGTGAAATCGACTACGATCAAGTTTTTGTCGGCGAAATTGACGCCCTCAACCAGACCTGGCAGACACCTAATCGGGTGACCGCGTATCGAATCGCACGGGGTGCCGACACCAAGTACTTACAGTCGATAGGACCGTTCACTATTCCCACCACGCAGTCAGTGCCACTTACTTTTGCGTTTATCACCGGGGCCAATTTTCATAATGTTCCCAACAACGGCGGTCTGCTTTACTGGAACCCAAATAAGTACTTCGGCAATCTCGATTTTACTGACCTGATCGAAAACGCCCGTTGGGCCAGCTGGATGTACGACAATCCCGGTGTTGACACCGACGGCGATGGTTACGCCGGTAAGTTTGTCGTGTGCGTGCTCGATTCGACTGAAGTGGATTCGGGCTGGGTTCCGGTTCAGGCCGACACCACCTACTACGAAGGGGATGGCGTTCCCGACTTCCGTGGTGCGGCTCCTCCACCGGCCCCGTTTGTGGTTGTCACACCCGGACTCAACAAACTGCATATCCGGTTCAACGGACAAATGTCAGAAACAACCCGAGACTTTCTGATCAATGAAGTTGATTTCGAAGGATACCATGTCTGGCTGGCCCGCGATGAACGTGCCTCCAGCTACTCATTAATGGCATCCTATGACCGTCCCAACTATGACAAATATATCTGGAATCGGTACAATCTCCCCTTCGGCCGCTTTGAACTGCACGATCTTCCATTTACAGAAGACAGCCTGCGCTGTATTTATGGGAGTTCTTGCGATGACCCCTATTTTTATCCCGATCTGTACACAGTTGGGCATCCGTATGTGCATCCGGACTTTCCCGACTCGACCTTTTATTTTGCAACTCATGGCGACAATGCCGACCGCTTTGGAATCAACACCCCCATTAGCCGTGTATATCCGGAAGCACTCAAGCCACCGACCGGCACCGATCTGGATACGTTGACCGAAGAATGGTTCGCCGACGATGGTTTCCTAAAATACTATGAATATGAAATGACGATTGAGAATCTCCTCCCCACAGTTCCCTACTGGGTATCGGTAACGGCCTTTGACTTTGGGTCGCCACAATCTGAGATCGATGCCCTGGAAACTTCGGTCACCCTTGATGCCCATATGCGCTATCCTCTGGCGGATGAAAACCAGCTCGGTGATGAAGAACGCGAAGTGTACATCTACCCCAATCCATACCGATTGGATGCCAATTATCGGCAGCATGGTTACGAAGAACGCACCGATCAGTTCCGCCCCGGCTATCGCCTGCGTCGGCTTCGGTTTGTGAACCTGCCGCCAAAATGCATGATCCGGATATACTCTATCGATGGTGACCTGATCCGGGAGCTTGAACATGACATGGACCCGTCTGACCCGAACCACGGCCACGATGAGTGGGACCTGATCAGCCGCAACACTCAGGAGATTGTGAGCGGACTGTATTATTGGACGGTCGAAGACACTTTCACCGGCAAAATCCAGATGGGCAAACTGGCGGTTATATTCTAGCCCACTGAGCAAGCAATTCATCCTTCGTTCCTACAATATCAATGTCGAATCTAAGTCACCCTGAGCCTGACGAAGAGTATCTTATTACGGTTACGGGACATGCTTCGACAAGCTCAGCATGACTTGGTATAGGGAGATAACTTTGAATCCACAGTGGGCGGCAGACCTCCCGGTCTGCCCCAGTAGGTCGAAATCCCCTTGTGGGTTTCGACATTAGTCTTAACATCTCAGATGTCAAAACCCTCTGTCGAGGGATTTTGACCTACTGTCTAAAGAGTGAAGACAGACCTGCCCTACTACTCCCGACCTACAAAACGGAGATTCTTTATTTTCGTCTAACGCAAACGTTTATTTTCGGTTACAGCAAAATGGGTTCGTTTTGCTTATTTTTACTTTCGCGTTGTTAATCTATTGATGATTCGGAAATGACATGACTTGGACTGGTCTAATTTGTGGTGAGTATTTAGTTCGTTGTCGTCGCATAAATAACGGTGTAATGCAATAGACAACAGCAAATCGGTGGAGTTATTGAACTCTCAATCATTAGGGTCAAATCCACCCCAAGTTTGAGGCGGCCAGCTTGACGAAGGGTATCTTGTTACGGTTACGGGACATGCTTCGACAAGCTCAGCATGACTTGGTATCGGAAAATTTAGTAGGTCGGGTTCCGGTGTTCGATTTCGAACCCGAAACCCGACAATGATGGACGAAGAATCTGTCGGGTTTCAATCCGCCGACGCGCCGGATTGGAACCCGACCTACTAAGCTGACCTGCTGCCCACAATAATAACTAGAGAGTGTCAGGAGGACAGACCTGCCCTACTCTGACCTTCTGTGCAGGCTGACGGTCTCGATAGGAAAAAGAATGCACATGTTCAAAAAGTGAACATTTTGGAGCGGTTCCACGACACTTTTTCCATCTTGTTATGACTTAGCATCTTAGTATTGGACAATCCGATTGCCAATTGGCCAGAGCTCTCAAATCAGATAATCAAACAGCCTCCGGCTGCGGGCATAGTCGTTGCTCAATGGTAACCTGATGATATAGTTATCTCAAAGATCGGCTCTTTTGTCCGGTCAGATATACAGGAGGAATCTGTGGGTGCATCGGTGTGCGCGGCTGTTCTTAGTGAGTTGCCACCCAAAGGATGCATCCCTCTCAATTAATATGATCTAAAACCTCTAAAAGAGGTTGACAAAATCGGACCTTAGCTATATATTCGATGCGGATGATAGGTGAGTCTTTCACGGAACATGACTCGGTAGAGTCAATTGTCAGAGTAATAGCTTTTCAAGTACTTCGTACTTACGTTGGCTGTGGGGGCCACGTAAGGGACTACTAACCAGTTACTTATTATAGGCTAATACTGACGACCTTTTCTTCAACATCGAAACAGAAGACAACTGTTCGTGCCTTGTTCTTTAGTACTTATGGCTCGGCAGTAATGGTTACAGTTATCTGCAAGAACCAACTTTGGGAATGCACTTATTGAAACTTAGCTAAGGACTGAAATAACAAAGAATTTGTTCAGTTTTTTTGCCTAAGGAGGATTGTATGGCCTTGACCGAGAGGTTCACCAGGGTACCGAGTCTTTTCGCGACTCTGATAATCTGCTTGATGGTGTTTTTTGCTGCGCCTGATGCCCGGGCCCAGTTCCCATTTGATATCGTTGTCACCGTTGGTGATACGACCGCTCAGCCAAATGAGATCAATACCGTTATATCTGTTTATCTTGACAATTATAATGATACCCTGGCCGGTTTCAAGCTTTGGATTCAGCTTGATCGACCGGATTTGATCAAATTCCAGACCAACAGCGGCACGGCTGTTGATACGACCTACTGGATTTGTAATGCCGATAGTTCGGGAATCTGTATAGATTCGACCCTAACCACTCCCATAGGGCCTTGGGACTTCTTCCATATTACCACCAGTGTAATCGAGATTGGTAACCATGACGTTACTGGTACTCTCATTGAAGACTGGGAGTTTGTCGATTCGCGGTCCCTTTCGGGACTCGGGTTCGATATTGCGGTTTCGGCCTTTTCTAACATGCCCGCACCGCCCGAAACTCCGGGCATTGCGCCCCAGCAGGGAGGATTACTGGTGAAAATGCTGGCTGACGTGTTCGATGTGCCCGACGACGAGTTGGAGCGTACGGTCAATCTGATTGTACAGCATGACTTTATAGATAATATTAATTACTCCAGGACCGAC
>JAUXBO010000089.1 GCA_030619345.1 Candidatus Zixiibacteriota bacterium
TAACCTGTCTCAATACCGTAGTTTTTGATCCACTTGCGTAGATTAGCGGAATCAACCTGTAGCAGGCGTGCGGCGGAGCTGACGTTGCCCTCGCTTTCGTGCAGCGCTTCTATAATACAATTGCGTCTGAATTGAAGCGTGCGTTCGGAAAGTCCAGGCTGGTCTTGAAATGAAACACCCGATGGTTCTTCACCCAGATAGCGTTGAACATCTTCGGCAAAAATAACATCGGAATCGGTCAGCACCACCAGTGATTCGATTGTATCCTGTAGTTGCCTGACATTGCCGGGCCATTCCTGACTCAGCAGGATACCCATCCCGGTCGCATCAATATATTTTGGCATCCGGTTTCGCTCAACTGTGGCCCGATCAAGGAAGCGCTGAGTGAGTAATGGTATGTCCTCTTTCCTGTTTCGAAGAGGGGGCACGGTTATGATGATTCCCTTCAGGCGATAATAGAGATCTTCCCGAAACTTATTTTCAGCAACCATCAACTCCAAATCACGATGGGTGGCACACAGGATACGAACATCGGTCTTTTTGAGTTCGGTTGATTTCCCAACAACCTGAAACTCGCCAGATTCCAAAACCCGGAGGATTTTCGCCTGGGTTGTAATGTCGAGGTCGCCGACTTCGTCAAGAAAGATAGTTCCACCGTTGGCATACTCAAACAACCCTATATTGTCTGAAACAGCGCCGGTAAACGATCCTTTGGCGTGACCGAACAACTCTGATTCGACCAGATCAGGAGCTTTGTGATTGCAATTGAAGATTACCAGATGCCTGTCCCTACGTGAACTCAACTTATGGATTCCTCTTGCCACCAGTTCCTTACCGGTACCGGTCTCACCGAGAATCATCACCTTTGAGTCGCTGGCTGCTATTTTTGCAATAGATCGATAAACTTCCTGCATCCCTTGTGAGTTTCCAATTAGACCGAGATTGTCCGCGGCAAAAGAAATCAACTGGACCTGATCTGAATGACTGAGGAACGAATCGAAAGCATTGCGCACAGAACGCGTTAGTCGGCTAACGGCTCCCCCTTTTTGAACATAGTCGAACGGCTTTTCATCTTTATCAATCTGATCTTCTGAATATTGCCCGGGAAAACCGGTGTGGAATATGATACGAATCCCCGGGTTTACCAGTCGTATCTCACGAGCGGCTTCAAGGCCGGACATTCCGGGCATCTTTATATCCATTACGACGACAGCAATGGCCTCATCGGACTTCACAATTTCAATTGCAGCCGGTCCGGAATCAACCGAGACGGTGGAGTAATTATCATCGAGGAGGATTTGAAGACCCTCGAGTACAAATTGGTCGTCATCAACCAGAAGTATTTTATAGCCTGTCGCGGTATCGGTCACAACTCTTTTCCCTTATCTGTATTCAGATTTTTTCCCGTATCGATCCCCGGTAATTTCACACAAAACGATGCTCCGCCCTCAGTCGATGCCCCTACCGATATTTCGCCGTCATACATCTCTACTATTTTTTTGCACATCGCCAGACCAATTCCAGCCCCCGTACTCGGCTTGGTAGAATAGAACATATCGAACACCCTCTCAATATTATCGGACGGTACGCCCGGTCCGTTATCGACGATTTGGCAACACCAGTAATCGCCCTGTCTGGCAGTCGAGATGCCGATTGACGGATTCGGGGTCTCGGATAACTCATCGATCGCGTTCCGAACAATATTATTAAATACGAGATATAGCTGATCTCGGTTACCGCTCACAATTACGTTACTGCCTACCGTTGTCTCAATCCTGATACTGAGATTTTCACATTCAGGACGGTTGCTGATCACAATTTCATTTATCAGATCGTAAAGATTTACCGGCTCAGGGGTTTTGATCTCTTCCAGGGAAGAATATTGCGAAATCAACTGGGTCAAGCCTATAGCGCGGGAGACCGCCTCATCGGAGAATTTTGCGAGACGAGCGGTTTGTTCGGGTGACATAGGATCAGATATCGACTGCTCCGCCAGTTTGCTCAGAGCGCTTCTGGCTGGAAAGAGGCGGTTTCTGATCTCATGGGCAAAGCCCCCGGCGATTCCCTGAGCCTGTTCGTATTTCTCCTGCGCAATTATCCTCGCCTGTGCTTCTTTCAGGGAGAAGTGCGTCTTTTCAAGTTCCCGTTTCTGTCTTGTTATCAATTGAGCGGTATTGGAACTCTTTCGCTGATAGTAGGCTGTCGTGACAAGCCCAACAAATAGCCCGGTCAGGACGATAATAACATAAATTTGGTTCCTGTGATAATAGACTGAGACTAACTCCAGCGCCGTCTTCTTCTGAATATTTCCGACCTGCCAGTGGTAGTGTTCTTCTACAATCAAGGCTGATACTAATCCATTGGTGTCCAATACTATAGGATCACACCTATAAGTACTAAAGGGAAATTGGAGGATTTTAGTCAGATTTTTGTTGTAGATACCATTACTGAACAGATGCACCGAATCTTCCAGGTCAGCGATTCGTGCTTTTCCAAAATAGTTCGGCACAGAGGGAAGCGCATCTATTTCCTCAACAAGATTCAATCCCATATCAAACATCGATACTTCTTTGGATCTGAAAACTACAAAGAGGAATGGGACATTATCCTGATCTCTTATAATCCATGAGTACAGCGGGGTACTTCTGATCGTTATTGTCTTAAGCGCTTTACCTTCGGTATCTATTCGTGAGAGAAAATACTGGTCCCTATTCTTACCCGTCAAAGAATCGGCTGTCTCAAGATCAAGATAATGAGTCAGGAAGAATTCTCGATTGGCATCCGATGGGGTTAATTCCGAAACTTCTCTACCGTACACTCCGATTTTCTTACTGAACCTAATTTCCCCATTTCCGTTTATTCTTGATAGATATGAGTACCTATCATTGAAAATTGAATCAGATATTCCATTGGCGGGATTCCCTGTTACAAATAGAATTTCTGATTTGTTGCCAGGGTTATCAATTACCATATAGTCTGGATTTATTCCTGAGGATACATCTCTGAACCAGTTGACCGAGAGAGTTATATAATCGAGGCAGTATAACCTTCGGAATCTTCCATGAAGCTCTACATACATAACAAGTTCATAGAGCGAATCGTTATTCATGTCTCCAAAAAAGATGTTTCTTGCGCCTGGTATAAGCTTTCTCTTGCTGTCGGCTAAGTGTATCAGAGAGTATCTCGCAGCGTCTGTTATCGTATTTAGAGTAAATGCAAAGATACTATCGTCAGTATGGCAGATACCGGCAATAAGGGGTTCGTTGGTTGTAGGCTCGGCGTAGAGATCCCAGTTTGTAATCGTATGGCGGACCGGATCATCATCAGGCACCTCAAATTCGGGAATTGTCCTGGGCGTGAACATAGATACACCGGCATTGTTTGGAGAGGGATTGTTAGACAGTATCATAAGACCCGGTGTCGATCCCTCAATTGCGGGCCTGACAACCTTGAATAAAGTATTCTCGGGATAAGAGCAGTCGTCCTCAATAAAGATATCTCTGAACATCTGAAATCTATAAGGCAGATAGGCCGTATCCAACTCCGCCGAATGTTGGAGATTGGTTAGTTCAAAACAATGCGCTGCCGATCCGACCAAACAAACCAGAACAAACGCAAATGATACTACTTTGATTTGAAGCCTTCTTGACATTAAAAAGACGAGGCGGTGTGGCGACAATTTGGGGGCTCCTCCCACTCCAATGTTGCAATATCCAAAGTACTTAAAATAGGTGATTTAACCAACTTTGTCAAACCCAAGCGTATACTTCCCTGCCAGAAACGCTCGGCAGGTAAGCTTCCAACAATGTTAAATGACTCTATCTATCTTTTTTCTTTGGATTTATCGGCCTATTCAGTATCTTATAATTATACGACTCAAACGGTTGTTCTCGCAAATGCAAATGCAGATGCACTGCAAACGCAGATGTAATCAGCCCAGTCGGGTCACAGCTATGAGGAAACAGAATCTGGATTAGGTAATCTAAATCACATACAGCAGAATGCGGAGGTTAAGGTGAGAGGTATCTTTCTGCAACTATTGCTCTTGTTGGTCGTTGCCGTACCGGCGATATCCGGTAACGTCATACAACTCCAGGACGGCGCTAATCGGTTTCAGGTTATTGAGCGCAATGGAGACGGTTTTACATTTCAAACTTCAATATCAACTCTGGACCTGACCCCTGTCTGGACCAAAGAAGGCGACTTTGTTCTCCTTTCGGCCCCCGGACTGGTGCGGTCACACCGGATTGGTGAACCATCGCTTCCGATGCTGAACGAAATTATAGCCGTTCCGCTCGGGTGCGACCTTAGAGTAGATATTCTATCTTTCGATGAGACTATTATCGACTTGGCTTCGGAGGGTATCACCAATCTGCTGATGCCGGTACAGCCGTCGCTGTCAAAATCCGATGATCCTCTGTCGGCCGAATTTATATTTGATAATGAGGTATACGCTACCCCCGGATTCTACCGACTGCCGACCGCTGAGGCAAAGATAGCGGGGATCATGCGCGGTGTCAGACTGGCCAAGGTTTTTGTTTCGCCGGTTCAGTACAACCCACTCAACAATCAACTGAAAGTATATACTAATCTGACGGTACGTGTCAGCTATGATAATCCTGATCATGCCGCTACGCGTAGCCAGTTCAAGGAGACCTACTCTCCATTTTTTGAGACTATATATAGTCAGGTAGTCAACTATGATTACCAATTTTCCGGTATGCGGGATGATCTTACAACTTATCCGGTGAAGTACCTGATTATCTCGGATCGGATGTTCGAAGCCCAGTTGCAGCCGTTTATCGACTGGAAGACCCAGAAAGGATTCGTCGTTGAAGTCGCCTATACCGATATTATCGGAACGACTAACACGGCCATAAAAAGTCACATTCAATCGGTTTACAATGCCGGTACGCCACAGGACCCGGCGCCATCGTTTGTGCTCCTGGTTGGTGACGCTCAACAGATCCCACCGTTCCCGGGTGTGAGCGGTCATATCACCGATCTCTATTTTTGCGAGTCCACCGGCGATGTCTTCCCGGAAATCTACTACGGTCGCGTTTCGGCTCAGAACCCCACGGATTTGCAACCGCAGATAGACAAGACCTTAGAATACGAGAAGTACCTGATGCCCGATCCTTCCTATCTGGCCGAGGTAACACTGGTATCCGGTGTTGACGGAACCTATGCCCCCACCTACGGTAACGGCCAGATCAACTATGGTACTAATCTCTATTTTAATGCCGCCCACGGAATTTCGCCACATGTCTGGCTTTACCCGGCCTCTGATGCAGGCGGAGCCGCTGCTGATATAATCCAGACGGTCAGTGACGGAGTGGGACTATATAACTATACAGCGCATTGTGGTCACACCGGACACGGCAACCCGTCATTTACAACCAGTGATTTTCCGAGCCTGACAAATTATCATCAGTACCTGCTCGGAATCGGGAACTGCTGTACACCTAACACCTTTGGTACCGATTATTCGACGCCCTGTTTCGGTGAAGGGTTCCTTCAGCTTGAAGATCGTGGGGGAATCGGATATATCGGGGCTACTGATAATACTTATTGGGATGAAGATTACTGGTGGGGTGTCGGATATGGTCCGATCGTTGGATCGGGACCGGCTTACGAAGATGTTGGCCCCGGCGCCTACGACGGCGTCTTTCATGATCACGGTGAACCGGTAACACAGCACTATGTCGCTAACGACGCTATCGTTTTTGCCGGTAATATGGCCGTGAGTGAGTCCGGTTCCTCGCTCGAAACATATTACTGGGAAGCCTACATGCTGATGGGTGACCCTTCGGTTACTACCTATCTCGGAATCCCGACCGCCAACAACGTTACCCACGACGCCGTGCTGTTAATCACGGCCAATGAGGTTACGGTGCAGGCCGACGAAGCCTCCTATGTCGGAATCTCGTTCGGTGGGAATCTGATGGGTGCAGGTTATGTAGATGCATCCGGCACAGCTACAATCCCGATAACGCCATTCGGAGTACCGGGAACGGCACAGATTGTAGTGACCGGTCAGAATAAGATTCCATACACGGCCGACGTGCAAGTCATTACACCTTCGGGACCGTATGTAATTTTTGACAGTTATGTTCTTGATGACGGCGCAGGCAATGGAAACGGTCTGGTCGAAAACGGCGAGTCTATCTTGATGGGCATCCAACTAACCAATGTCGGACCTGACACAGCCTTTGATGTCAGTGTAACCTTGACCAGCTCCGATTCATACCTCACCATCAGCGATGGCAGTGAGTTGTACGGCACTATCGATCCCGACGGCGGCACTGCCTATATTGTCAATGGCTTCGCTTTTGAGGTCGCATCGGATATCCCGGATGGTCACTGGATAACCTTTGACCTTGAAATCACCGGAACAGCACGTGACACCTGGACCGGTTCTTTCACGATTCAAGCCCATGCCCCGTTCATATCGTTCGAGTCAGCCTTCATCGATGATGCTGCGGGCGACAATAACGGCATTCTCGATCCGGGCGAGTCAGCTGATATCATGGTGACTCTTCTCAACAACGGCTCCGGTGTTGGTTCAAACTTGGAAGCTGTCCTGAGTTGCTCGGATTCTTATATAACCGTGAGCGACAACTACGGCTACTACGGAACAATCGACTCATCGGGCGGGTCGGGAAACAATTCGGCTGACCTCTTCACGGTTTCAGCCGCATCCGACTGCCCAATCGGATACGCCGTTCCGATGCAGTTAACGGTTACCGGGGCGGGAGGATACTTGAAATTACTCTCGTTTAATCTGACGGTGGGTGATCGAATCGTTTTCTATTACGACGATTTCGCCTTTGACCAGGGATGGACCGGTCTGGACGAATCGGCGGAGTGGACAATCGGAGCTCCTGTCGGTGGCGGCGGCGACCCAAGCGAGGATCACACCCCAACCGAAAATAACTTTGTACTCGGTAACGACCTGACCTCTACTGGTACATACAATAATAACGTAAGCCCGATGCAGTACACGCATTCTCCGATTATTGACTGCGGGTCGCTCTCCGGTGTTCTCATGAGTTGCTGGTACTGGCTCGGCATGGAAACCTCGACTTATGACCACGGTTACCTCGAAGCGTTTGACGGCAGTTCATGGATCAGACTCTACGAAAACCCGTCCACAACTGTTCAACCGTCTGAATGGTCCGAACTGACTTATGACCTGTCAGCGATTGCCGACAGCAATCCTGATTTCCAGATTCGGTTTGGACTCAGCAGCGACGGATCACAACAGTATTGCGGCTGGAATATCGACGACATTGGACTGGAAGGGTACGGACGGATTGGGACACCATCGGTGGAACTTTCCGAAGCGGAATTGAGCGCCTCGGTTCAGCCGGAAGATCAGGTGGTTCAGAATCTTCGCATTTACAACCGGGGCGATGGTACCTTGAGAATCATATTCTCACCAACTTCGGCCTGGCTGCAATGTCCTACCGGACAGCAGACGATAGCGGCGGATGATTCACTCGATCTGCCGATAACATTTGACGCCACCGGTCAGAGCTGCGGCGATCACAATTGCAGCCTCAACTTTACATCGAATGACAACAGCCAGCTGACGGGCACCCTGCCGGTCTATATGCACATATTCGAACCAGACATTGCACTTGACGCCACGGAGATAAGCGGAACAATCGCAACCGGCGATCAACTGACCCAGCCGCTCACGATTACTAACAGCGGCCCCGGAAGGCTTTTCTATCAGGTTGGCTGTCAGATGTATGACAAGCAAGGCGTGCTTACAAAAGCAGCTCTCCCTATTCAGGCCGGAGAGCGAGCAGCCGACAGCGATAAGTCAGAGGCGACTGAGCCGTTCTTTACGGCTTCAGATCGCAGCTTTGGTGGTCCGGATGCGTTTGGACATTCCTGGATTGATTCCGATGAGGTCGGCGGTCCCGCCTACTCATGGGTAGACATAACGGGTGCGGGAACTCCACTGACTCTTGGTGATGATGCTTTTGTGGGACCGATAAATATCGGATTCAGTTTCCCGCTTTACGATTCGGCGTACACGCAACTGTATGTTGGATCGAACGGGACGATCATGTTTGACGGCGGTTCCAGCAATCGCCTCAATACGTCACTTCCTACTTCCGCCATGACGGCAATGATCTGTGCCTACTGGGATGACCTGAATCCTTCGGCGGGCGGCTCAGTCTATTACTATTACGATGCGGCCAATGCAAGATTTATCGTTAGTTACGAAGCGGTTCCGATTTACGTTTCTGGTGGCGGTACCGGTTCATTGTCGTTCCAGGCACTTCTGAGTTCCAA
>JAUXBO010000285.1 GCA_030619345.1 Candidatus Zixiibacteriota bacterium
CTTGGGCACACGGACGAATCGACGGACCTGGATGAATTTGAAGAAAAAATTGAAGAGGCCGCCATGCCAGAGGCAGCCGAGCAGGTCGCACGCAAAGAACTCGACCGACTCTCGCACATGCCGCAGTCATCGGCCGAGTACACCGTCAGCCGCACCTATCTTGACTGGTTGGTCACACTCCCGTGGTCGGTCTCATCGGAAGATAAACTCGATCTTCGCAAGGCCAAAAAAGTTCTGGATGAAGACCACTACAATCTTGAAAAAGTAAAAGACCGCATTCTGGAACATCTGGCTGTGCTCAAACTCAAGCCGGACATCAAGGGACCAATCATCTGTTTTGTCGGTCCTCCCGGGGTTGGCAAGACTTCGCTGGGTAAATCGATAGCGCGTTCGATGGGTCGTAAATTCGCGCGCGTATCACTTGGCGGCATGCGTGACGAAGCCGAGATTCGTGGTCATCGACGGACCTATATTGGTTCTATGCCCGGCCGCATTATACAGTCGATTAAACGTTGCGGCACTAACAATCCGGTGATCATGCTCGACGAGGTCGACAAACTTGGAACCGACTTCCGCGGCGATCCGGCTTCGGCCCTGCTTGAAGTTCTCGACCCGGAACAGAACGATTCTTTTAGCGATCACTATATGGAAATCGCCTTTGATCTTTCGCGCGTGATGTTTATCACGACGGCCAATTGGATGGAACCGATACCGGCTGTTCTTCGTGACCGTATGGAAGTTATCCGCATTCCCGGATATACCGATATCGAAAAGATGGCTATTGCTCGTGAACATCTTATGCCGCGACAGATTGCCAACCACGGTCTGACCAAATCTAACATAAGTATCGCCGACAGTGCTGTGCAGGCAATTATTGACGGTTACACGCGCGAGGCCGGACTGCGTAATTTGGAGCGCGAGATTGCTTCAGTCATTCGCAAAGTTGCCCGACGGGTTGCTACCGGTTACAAAAAAAAGATCGCGGTCAAAGACTCAGATATTCCCAAGCTGTTGGGGGCGCAGAAATTTACGCGTGAAGTTCTCAGCCGACAGGGGAAGATTGGGGTTGTCCCCGGTTTGGCATATACTTCGGTAGGTGGCGAACTGCTTTTTGTTGAAGCCATCTCCATGCCCGGACGCACCTCCCTGACGCTTACCGGTCAACTGGGCGATGTCATGAAAGAATCAGCCCGCGCCGGTCTCTCGTACCTCCGGTCCAATTTTGAGGAACTGGGTATTGACCCCAGCTCATTTGAAAAGCGCGAGATTCATATCCATGTACCGGCGGGTGCCACACCCAAGGATGGTCCTTCGGCTGGAATCACTATGGCGGTTGCCATGGCTTCGCTCATGACCCGCCGCCCGGTAAAACCGCTGTTGGCTATGACCGGAGAAATTACTCTTCGGGGACAGTTGCTTCCCATCGGTGGCCTCAAAGAAAAACTGCTGGCCGCTTATCGCTCGGGTATTACAACCGTGATTATTCCCGAAGATAACCGCAAAGACGCTCAGGAACTTCCGAAGGAACTGAAAAAAAGTATCAAGCTGAAGTATTTCTCCGACGCACTTCCGGCTATCAAGTTCGCTCTTGAAAGTAAGGCTACTAAGAATAATCAGCGGGGCAAATTGTCCCGTAGAAAAAACTGATCGAACAGGATGTGAATATGTATCTGGTCACGGCAGAGCAGATGCGCGGAATTGATTCCGAAGCAATCAACAAACATGGTATTCCTTCGCTGGAACTAATGGAAAGTGCCGGTCGAGGAATCGCCGAGCAAATTCACACTAACATTCTCGATTCAACAGCTTCTGGTAACATTCTCGTTTTTTGTGGTAACGGCAACAACGGGGGGGACGGATTTGTCATTGCGCGCCATCTTAAAGATTATGGGCACAATGTGCGAGTATTCTATCCGGGACCGGATGAAAAACTCTCGAAAGATTGTATGGCCAATCTGAAACGGGCGAGGGAGTCCGGCGTTGCGGTCGAGCAGATTGATGATGTCAAGCAAATCAATGTTGAGAAAACGGATTGTGATCTGATAGTCGACGCTATCTTCGGTACTGGCTTTTCCGGTGCGCCACACGGGCCACAGGGTGACTTTATTCGCTGTATAAATGATCTGGATAAACCGACAGTGTCGGTCGATCTGCCGTCAGGACTCGATGCAGACAGAGGCCAGTACGAAGGTGTGGTGGTAGAGGCCGACTATACCTTCCCGTTGGCTCTGCCCAAATTTGGACTCTACGTTTCACCGGGGCGCGAACTGTCCGGCGAAATAAAAGTCATACCGATTGGCATACCGGATAAAATCATAGATAAAGCTGAGCTGCGTTGTACGTTGATAACTGCTCAACAGGTGTCGTTGCTGCTTCCGGATCGGCTGCCCGATGGGCACAAAGGTACTTTTGGCAAACTGCTGGTTATCGCCGGGTCGCTCGGAATGACCGGTGCCGCTGCACTGGCGGCTAAATCGGCCCTACGATCTGGATGCGGCATGGCGAAGATTGGTTGTCCGGCCAGTACACTACCAATTATCTCAACTCTTTGCGCCGAAGCGACCGGTCATACTTTACCGGAGATCAAAAAGAAGGGCGCTTTGGCTCTTCGCTCGCTGGGAGAGATCAAGACGCTCATGCAAGAGCATGATGCAATGATTCTCGGACCCGGCCTGGGACAGCATCACGAGACAATCGAACTCGTTCAACGGTTAGTATCGTCGGTGAACATACCGGCTATTATTGATGCCGACGGGTTAAATGCCATCTCCAAGAATACCAGTATCCTCAAACAGACAAAGAGCGATGAATCGCCCACCCTGGTTCTGACACCTCATCCGGGAGAGTTCAAGCGTTTGACCGGAAAGGACGTTCCCGATAATATTCATGAGCGCATTGAGGCAGCAACAAAGTTTGCTGCCGAGTTTGGTGTCGTTTTGGTGTTGAAGGGGAGCCCGACGATTGTCGTCGATCCTGATGGACATGCGTCTTTGAATCCGACTGGTAATCATGGTATGGCAACAGGTGGGTCAGGTGATGTTCTCTCGGGTATTATCGGATCGTTTTTAGCGCAGGGGATGGAAGCATACGAATCTGCTATCGCCGGGGTTTTTATTCATGGCATGTCCGGTGATCTTGCGGCCGATATTTTGACCCCTCGTTCGGTTATCGCAGGCGACATCC
>JAUXBO010000208.1 GCA_030619345.1 Candidatus Zixiibacteriota bacterium
CCCGCGTGCGCGGGGATGACGAAAGGGCGCGGGGATGACGTGATGGTCAGCGGTTGCCGTCGTATTGTAACAACCACCCTTCGACTAAGCTCAGGGTGACGTAGGACAGTAGGTCAAAATCCCTCGATAGAGGGTTTTGACACCATCAATGTCGAAACCCGCAAGGGGATTTCGACCTACGACCTGTCCGTTCCCCTCCCAGAAACAGCTTGACTTGATCTCCAATAATAAGCTGATTAAGGACTTAGAGCGATTTTGGTCACTCGTGGCAGGCGAAATTGTCGGGACCACAAGGGTTCCGACCTACGAGGATGGCCGGTCAGGTGAATGTCGAAACCACAGGGGTTTCGACCTACAAATACTGGCGTCCACGTGAGTTGTCGGGACCGCAAGGGTTCCGGCTTACGAAGACTGGCGAAATTGTCAGGAGGGCAGGCCTCCTGACCTACGAAGTGAATTGTCGGGACCGCAAGGGTTTCGACCTACGGAGTCTGTGCGAGAGGCAACTGATTTGTACAATAAGCGTAAGTGTAATTACAATAACCGGAGGCAATATATCGATGAAACTGTCAGATCGGACACAGGACGGCATTGTAGTCCTCTCCCCCAGCGGTAAGATCATGGGCGGTCCCGATGCCAGCCTGTTAAACGACAAGCTACACCAATGCATTGAAGACGACCAGAAGAGAATCGTGGTCGATTTAGCGGGCGTTGAATGGATGAATTCCACCGGCCTGGGAATTCTTATATCCAGCTACACCACCCTTCGCAACAACGGCGGTGAGCTGAAACTGGCCAACGTTACCGACAAAATTCATTCCCTGCTCGTTATTACAAAACTGGTGACGGTTTTTGAGGCTCACGATTCGGTCGATGAAGCGATCGGGTCATTTGGGCAAAAATAAGAGGCACTCTACTTAGCACGTTGATTGCAGGTAGGCTGAAGGTCCTGCCTGTTTTTTTGGAGTACACAACCTATGGATAAACCGGTCATCAAGGGTAACACTATTAGCGTACCGTCAAAACTCGATCACCTGGCCGACGTGGATCTTTTTATCGAAGGGATCCTGCGTGGTTACGGCACCGATGAGTCTTTGATTGCCGACATTGCGATATCCGTCTCAGAACTGGTCAACAATGCCGTCAGTCACGGCAACCGGGGTGAGGCGAACAAAGTCGTGTCGGTGAGTATCAATAAAGCGAACGGTAGCATTAGGATTGCGGTCAGCGACGAAGGAGGCGGATTTGACCCCGAGGAGATCGCCAATCCGATCGCTGATGAGAACCTTCTCAAAGAAATCGGGCGCGGGATTTTCATTGTGAAATCACTTATGGATTCCGTGGAGACTAAGAAGTCGGACAAAGGCACGACGGTAGTCATCACCAAAAGCCTTCAATAACTTTATCCAGAGCGTTTTAACATGAGTCTGGAACTGGCCAAAATAATACTATATTTTCTTTCGGGCGGATTCCTGGTATTTCTCGCCATTACGATTACCAGGGATAACTTTGGTTACCGTCTGAACAGGATTACGGGCGCAATGCTCGCGTGTGCCGGTTTGGGACCTCTGTTCATGGCGCTGGGATCAATCGCGGAGCAGGGACTGGCACCGGGGGCTCGGTTAGACCAAATATCGTTATTCAATATTCATTATGTTTGGGAGTTGTTCTTCCCCTGCTTGCTGATATTTTCGTGGATTTATCCGATTGATCGGTTCCGGGATTTTAGACATCCGCGACTTTTGTATCTGGTTTTTATTCCACAGATCATTCACACCATTATCATTCTGTTTTTCCCCGAGTTTACAAAGCTTCTGACGATAGTCGAAATTGACCCGACTCAAGAGGGAATGGCAGCAATTATTCTCAAACCGATCTCGAAACTATTTTCGTGGATACTCTTGTTGGCCAGTTATGTCAGAACTAACCACGAAGTGATTTTCGGCGCCTTCAACCTGATCTATGTCTTCCTGGCCCTGTTCTTTTTGGAAACAGGCCGTCCCCTGGTAACCAGTCCGCGACTCATGAAGCAGACTGCTGTCGTGTTATGGGGAACGCGATTCGGACTTGGCTTGTTCGTGATCGCACAGCTTGGCGCAACGGTTTTGCCCTACGAGCTTCCCCCCGGTTTGACCAGTATAATGATGTTAGTGGCGATGCTTACCGGGGCCGGGTTTTTTATATTCGCGACCATCCGACATCAGTTCCTTGATGTCAGGTTGATATTCAGGCAATCGTTTGTGTATACAATAACCAGTGCGCTGCTGGTTGGAACTTATATTGTGTTAGTTGTACAGTCGCAACAAATCCTTGATCCGATTTTTGGGGAGCAGGCGGAGTTGGTGTCGTATGTGTTCATAGTGTTTATCCTGCTTCTTTTCCAGCCGATTAATAACTGGATCGACAATCTCATTCGCGCTCTATTCATACGCACCCGCACCGACCCGAGGAATGTGATGCAGCGTTTTTCGCGGCAGCTGATTTCACAGTTTGATCCCGCTCAGCTCAGGAAAATTATCAGCGAGACATTGAAGACATCGCTGCTGGTTGGTCAGGTTTATTTTGTTCTTTTTGATGATGAGGTCGAAGAGTACGCACTTCTTCCGGGCGAAGATGTCCCGCGCCGGGAAGTGATTGGCCGTGATGATTTGATGCTTCGCGCGATCAATCTCCTTGACCGACCGACCGAAATGACGGCTCTGGCCGACTACATGGAAGATTCGAAGTTGGGGACGCTGCTGGAAAAGAACAAAGTGCGGCTGGTTCTTCCGATGAAAGACTCGCAGCACCTGTTGGGATTTCTTGCTCTCACCGATAAGATCACCGGCTACCGATATTCATCAGAAGACTTGAACCTGCTTGGGGTGCTTTCCAACCAGATGGTCTCGGCCTTGACCAATGCCCGGTTGTACGTTGAATCACTGGAACGGATACGCCTTCAGGAAGAAGTCTCAATGGCTCGCCAGATTCAGCTGGACCTTCTTCCCTCCTCTCCCCCGATCCTGGAATGCTCGCAGATTTACGCTCAGTCGACACCTTCGCGAACTATCGGAGGAGATTTTTACGATTTCATAGAACTCGATGACTCTCGCATTGGAGTTGTGATTGCGGATGCTTCGGGCAAAGGAATGCCGGCCGCTTTGATGATTGCCCAGACCCAGGCTATGATTCGAAGCGAGCTAAACAACGGCAACAGTATCGCGACAATGCTGGCCAATGTTAATCAGCAGATCGTTAAATCGACATCGTCGGAGAAGTACGTGACACTTTTTTATGGTGAACTAAACACTAAGACGCACGAATTTTCATACGCCAATGCCGGTCACAATTATCCGATGCTGGTAAGGTCGAGTGGTGAAGTGGAACTTCTGCAAGAGGGCGGACCGATTATCGGCGCTCTTCCCGGACTGCATTACGAAGAGGCCACGGTGCAACTTGAAAAGGACGATCTGTTGTTTCTGTTCACTGACGGACTCTCCGAAGCGATGAACGAAAATGACGAAGAGTACACTGAGGAACGCATTTGTAAGTTCATCGTTAGTCATCGTGAGCATGATCCGCAATCAATACTCCAAAATATCGTTGCCGATGTACGCACCCACGACCCGAGCACACCGCCGCAGGATGACACGACAATCATCGCCCTTAAGATGAACAACGGACTGGAACCACATGCCTGATTCCGATAAAACATTTGACGCCGGGAAACTAATGGCGCTAAAGGATAGTCATAGCGGCTACCGGATATGTCCACGGTGCGGCAAATCGCTTGAAGCTCGTGAAATCGATGGTCACCGGAGAATGATCTGTCCCGACAACGAGTGTGGTTTCGTATTTTACCAGAATCCAATACCAGCTGCCGGTGCGATCATAGTTGAGAATGATTCCGTTTTGTTAGTTAAGCGAAGTCATCCACCGCGGATTGGCGACTGGTGCCTTCCGGCTGGATTCATGGAATGGAAAGAACATCCCACTCAGACTGCCGTCCGCGAGTTGAAGGAGGAAACCGGACTGGATGTAAAACTACGCGGCCTGTTTGAGGTGTACTCCGGCGATGATGATCCGCGAGCCAATGCTGTTCTGATTCTCTACCTGGCCGAGATTGTTGGCGGAGAAATGGCACCGGGGGATGACGCCCAAGAAGTCAGATTCTTTCCGTTTACAGAACTTCCTGATGATATCGCTTTTGTTGCGCATGTGCAGGCTCTGGCCGACTACACCGAACGGTTTCGCAGTGAGACATGACCATGAAGTCAAGATTTGGTCTTCGCTTATTCCGCTTGTTCCTCGCATTTTCACTTCTTCCACTTCTGACCATGGCCGTTTTTGGCTACTACCTTTCTTCGGAAACAGCTGAGTTTCTGTCGTCTGAAAATGTCTCCTCTGCTGAAGAGGTCGTCCGTTTTTTCAACGATCTTAATATTGAACGTATTGATAGCTCTCTTGCCAGAGTGACGGCGAGCGGAGGGCTCCAGGGACTCGACTTCCGGCTGCTATTTGATAACCTGGATAGCTGTCAACCAATAGAATTGCTCGGAACTGTTTCTTCGGAGCATGTTGTGAAACTCTGCGAAGATAGCCGGAAAAACGTTTCGGGGTTAATCAATATCGACAGCATTTCATATCAATATCGAGTCTTAGTTGACAGCATAGGTCGGGTAGTAATCGGAGGCTTTGTACACCCCAAGAAGTTTCAGGTCTTATTATCGGATGTGGAATCCGGTATAACTGCCGAAGCTGCCTTGCGAGCGCAGCGCAGGAATTACTTCCTGTTTTTGGGCATCCTGTTCTTGCTGTTGAGCCTGGTATCCGCATTTGTTGCCTATTATTTTTCGAGACGATTAGCCCGAAATTTATCACAACCTTTGACAG
>JAUXBO010000165.1 GCA_030619345.1 Candidatus Zixiibacteriota bacterium
CATGGTTGACAAGATGAATTACGAAGCTTAGATTCGGTGAGTTAATTTAGATAGCAAACAGACCGAAGGGAGTTTTTTATGAGATCGGTTGTGAATTACTTACTTCTGATGATACTGGCACTGTCATTTACGGATATAAATACCGAGGCTAAGAAAAGGCCGAGGAAGTTGCCAGCCAGCGCTTATATCAAATCAGCCAAAATAGAAATCCTGTCAGGAGACAAAAAACGTTACGTGGTTGCAATCGCTATGCTGGACTCTTTGTTTATGCACTATGGTCCTCATGCCGAAGGCCTGAACCTGATGGCGGCAACCTATATTGATTTCACCGACAAAACTCCCGATCCGTGGGGGAAAAGGCTATTTGTCGAAAAGATAGTGGCATATTTTGATACGCTGAATATGTGCTGTGAAAACCAGGAGATTAAGAAGAACTACCGGAAGAACTGTGAGAAATTAGTTGAGAAATCAGACTCAACGAAAGTCAAATTCTGGCGTGAATTCTATAATGCCGGAATTGAGCAACTCAACTATATGGGCGATGTGGCCAAGGATCTGGAGGAAATCACCGATTCAGCTTCACGTGAATATTCACTGAACGTCATTCAGACCAATATCGACTCTTGTATTGCCAACATGAAATTGGCTATCCTGTTCGATTCAGTTGACTATCAGTCCTATGTAGCTGCCGGTTCGGCCTATGAGCACAAAGAGAATTGGACCGAGGCCATTATCTGGTTCTCCAAAGGATTAGAGGTCGCCCCCGACTCCACCAGGGAACAACTCCTACCATACATTGCCTACGATTATATCCGTCTCGATCAATATTGCGACGCCATTCCATACTTCCGTGAAATGGCCGAACGAGATACAGTTGACTTTAAGACGATGGGGCACTTGGCCTCATGCTACAATAACTGCAAGCAGTTTGACTCGGCCGTTGTTGTGTATCGTAAGATGCTGGCTGGTGATCCGGAAAATACTGATGTACTCACCAATGTTGGACGCTATTTCAATCAGATTGCCCGTACGGCTTCGGACTCATCTTCTTTCTACGGAAAAGCCGAGAATGAAGAGCAGACTGCATTTTGGCGTGGCGAGCAGATGAAGGCTTTTGATTCCTCATCAGCCTATCTCAAACTCGTCTTTGACCTCTTGCCGGATTCTGCTTCAGCGGCTGAAGAATACGGGCTGGTCAGCGCCATCAGGTCAGACTATGAAAATGCCGCTATCGCTTATTCACGTCTAACATCATTGGAACCGGATAATACCGGCCACTGGTCATACCTGGGTGATTGCCATCTTAATCTTCAACAGTTTCCCAAAGCCGTTGATGCATATGAACATGTGGTCGCTATTGATGACAGTGATCGTGAGACATGGCTGAGACTGTATGACCTTTACAGGGAGTTAGGGCAGACGGCCAAAGCTGCAGAAGCGAAGAAGAAATCCGAATAGAAACGATACTTCGAGAAAATATCACATATTTATTGGAAACGGCAGGCAAAGCACCTGCCGTTTTCTTTTTCATTTGATATATTCCCATTATGTCTACTGAGAAACAATGCGTCGAAATCGCGGTCCCCGGACCGGCGAGAAGAACCTTCAGTTACACCGCACCCACCGGTCTTGAATCGTTGCAGCCGGGATGCCGCGTTATAGTCCCATTTGGGAACCGAAAGCTGGTCGGTTTTTTTATCCGCTCCAGTTCCCCACCAACCGGTATTAAACTAAAAAACATTATACAGATTCTCGATCATACCTCGCTGTTCAACCGAGAGCTTTTCACTTTTCTGCTCTGGATGTCCGACTATTACTTTGCCAATCCCTTTGACTGCCTGACGGCGGCACTTCCCCCCTTCCTGAAAAAGGCAATGGTTCCCGAGCACTCTTGGTCTGTCGATGCCTATAGGCTGGTTGAAGAGAAATTCAGACGTCTCCCCAGGGACATTGCGGCACTGGTTCGTCCCGGCCAAAAGCTCACAGCTGCTGATCTTAAATTGGTGCGAACCTCGGGAGGCACTCTCTTAAGACGGTTGATAAGCTCTAATCTGCTGCTGCTCAACTGGCCGGAACCAACATGGGAGAGCAAACGTCAACTGGCTGGATACCGTGCTGCACCTGACCAGAACTGGGATGATTTTTTTGCCCGTCGAAGAACAACTCTTCCCATCTTTGATGGCATCAAAAAGCGATCCGAGCTTATCAAATCCGGGTGGGGCGATCACACCATTCGTGAGGCATGCAAAGCGGGCCTGCTAACAATGGAGTTCTCTGATTCTCCGGCCGCAATGCTCAACTTTATCGAGGCCAAAGAAGCAGTCAAAGAATTACAACTCAACTCAGAACAAACTGCTGCCCTTAAAAAAATAATGGCCAAGTTGGATAGCGGGTTTAGCTCCACTCTCCTGCATGGTGTAACAGGTTCCGGTAAGACTCTGGTCTATTGCCATGTTTGCCGTGAGGTAATCAAAAGAGGGCGATCCGCTTTAGTGCTGACTCCCGAAATCGCTCTCACCGGAAGTATGTTGTCCTATTTCAGATCTTTTTTCGGTGATGAAGTGGCGGTGATACACTCTTCGATGACCGACCGGGAACGATATGAAAGCTGGAAAGGAATCAACGAAGGACGTTACCGGGTGGCGATTGGCCCGCGCTCGGCTCTGTTTGCTCCTGTCGTAGACCCAGGCATTATCATTGTTGATGAAGAGCACGACGGCTCATACAAACAGGATGATCCCTCGCCACGATTCCACGGCCGGGATGCTGCTATCATGAGGGCAAAAATGGCGGGTATTCCAATTTTGCTTGGTTCGGCATCGCCATCTTTCGAGTCGTATCAAAACAGTCGCGATGGGCGTTACGAACTTATTTCGATAAATAGCCGACCCAACGGTGCCAGACTTCCGGCGGTCAATCTTGTCGACATGAGACGTGACCGACTTGGCGGTGACTTGTCCTATTTCTCTCATCAGCTCAAACAGGCGACCGACCAACGGCAGGAACGAAATGAGCAGGTAATTCTTTTCTTAAACAGACGCGGGTTTGCGCCATCAATCCAGTGCGGCGACTGCGGGCATGTCCCTACCTGCCCTCAGTGCCAGGTCAGGCTGACCTTTCATAAAGTTGGGAAACGACTCAGCTGTCATTACTGCGGTCATGTCGATACTTCCTATAACCGTTGTGAGAAGTGTCGAAAAACTGACCTCATCTTTCGCGGCGCTGGGACTCAGAAAGTTGAAGCTAATCTCCCCCGTTTATTCAAGGAGATTCGTGTTCTTCGTATGGACTCCGATGTTGTTTTTGGGCGGCGTAAGGCTTATGACATCCTTCAGTCGTTTGCAAAAAAAGAGGCGACCATCCTGCTCGGCACCCAGATGGTTACCAAAGGTTTGGACCTCCCCGAAGTCACCCTGGTTGGGGTACTGTCAGGAGACGCCGGACTTGACATGCCGGATTTCAGGGCCAAAGAAAAAGCATTCGCGCGTCTGCTTCAAGTTTCAGGTCGATGCGGCCGGGCAGACAAACCGGGTGAAGTCCTGATCCAGACATTCAATCCTGAAGACGATCTCATAACCGATGCCGCCCGTCAGGACTACCGTTCGTTTTTTGATCGTGAGATTGAAAACCGTCGCGCCCTGCACTATCCCCCATTCTCGAGAATTATCAATTTTGTACTCTCTTCAGAGGATGAGGAATTACTCGCAAGTTCAACTCGTAAATTTCACAAAAACCTGCTGCATCAGATGGAGATCGCTAAGATTTCGATTAGCGTACTGGGGCCTGCCGAGTGTCCGCTTTATTTTCTGCGTAAACAGTACCGTCGTCACTTGTTTGTTAAAACAAATCAGCCGACTAAACTCACGCGCATGCTCACTAAGTGGGAAACGGCGCAGCCACGATTTGGCCTGCCTGCTTCGGTCAAAATTATCGTTGATATCGATCCGGATAGTATGATGTAGGTGGCGACGTCGGTTCGGAGCTATGTGGGTGGCACGCTCAAACTCGCTTTGGGCGTGAATTCCCTATTAATCCGGGCCAAACAAGTTTGACCCGGCCACCCATCGAAAACTTCATAGATATGAAACATATTGTACCCCATCCAACGGGTGGGTTTGCCTGATCACTGAGTGATGCTGTCCATCTCAAAAAGAGTCCTCTCATACAAAGACTTTACTAAGAGCTATTCTCCATTTAGATTACGTCAGCGAAAAATAAACCCACCTGTTAGGTGGGGTACGGAATATTCACGTACCTGCGAAGCATAATGCCTGCTATGCAGGCGTCGAGTCCGGATGTGTGATCCCCACTCCGAACCCGACGTTTCTACCAACCCCGCCTCTGAATACTTAAGATGCCGGAACTGTTGCGCCACTGCATCAATACGAGTTGCACTATCTCGTATCGAGAGATTGATACAACATCCCAGCCACCTGCAGGTATCTATTGCAAAGGGCATGCCAACGAGTCGCACACTCCCGTGAGTATGCGTAACTGCTTGTGCAGCATTGGTAATATGTCGGTTCGATTGAGTTGAGTTGAACTTACATCATGCGCAACTGTCGCAAAGATCGTATGAACGGACGAGATTCTCGCGTCATACGAATAATTGAAGCAGTCGTAACTTAGCGGATTCTTGAACTGAGTTGTGTAGTGGTGGAGCTGTCAAGTCCCTTGGAGATTGCTTCATTTAGTGTTTGTCTGGCGAGTCCAAACTCTCGTTTCTGAATATACAGTGCGGTCAATTCGGCCAGAAGCTGCGGCGGCGCCTGCGGGTTTTTTGCTCCAATCATCATAAACTTTTCATATTCGTCTTGCCGACCGGTGGACTTATAGATTTGCACAAGTAGTGAAATTGGCAACATGTCGTTATTGTCAAGGGCATACGCACTAAGCGCGTTTTTCACGGCCCCTTCCAAACGGTTCGCTCTCATCTGGGCCAGTGCCAAGTGGCCGTGCATCTTTGCGTTGTTCGGATTCAGGCCAACCGCAATCTCAAGAATTTCCGCGGCTTCGACATATCGACCAGAGTAAATGAGACAGAGCCCTTTATTGAAGAAGGCCCCAACGAGTCGCGGATTGATCGCAATCGCTTGATCGAAATATGAAATCGCTTCCACATATCGTTTGCTGTCGAGCAGTGATTTGCCCTGCGAGTTGAGCTTCTTCTCGGGATAATTCTTATTGTAGAAGTCTGACAGTTCACGGTAGTTGTCGGAGTCTCCATTTTCGAGACAATAGTCCTGCGCTATCTTAATGTACTGCATGCTTTTTTTGACGTCCAGTTCAAAGTAGTTGCGTACTTGCGCAATTCCTGCTGACGGAACTACCTGGCAATAGATTCTCGGAGCCAGGGTCAGCAATCCAAGAAGTATAGTCAGATACACGGTGACAAGACGTTTGCCATTTATGTCAGGCGAATTTATCACCGAATAATAGGCCAGAAACGACAAAGGAATTCCTGCAAAAGCGAACAGGTCCCAATCGCGCGGCATCCCGAGTTTGGGGTCCAGCAGGAAAGCCACGGCCAGTGCAGAAACAGTCAGAATCGACAGAAAGCGAATGATTGGATCCCCTTTGAGTTGGCTACGGAAGCTTCCGGCTACGTACACCAACAGTATAACCAGTCCCGGGATGAGCAACAATATTAGGTTCACGAAGTCAAGGAGATGATCGGATGAGAACATGGTGTATCCTGACACTGTATACTGATCCGGTATGATAGGAAGAACGGCAAATCTGAAGAACAGGAATTGCTGCGACAAATAATAATATACAATTAGCGAAGCAGCAACCACCACGCCGACCGCGGCTTGTTTCTGTCTGCGATTTACCCGTCTGATACGACTCAAAATATTAGAGCGGAACAGTAATACGTAAAGTGCCGCCGGAATGAGGATGATTCCAAATATATGAAGGAATACTGCAACCGGCACCAATGCAAGCGGCCACCATCTGGACACCTTCCCATCAACCGCACCA
>JAUXBO010000255.1 GCA_030619345.1 Candidatus Zixiibacteriota bacterium
AGTGTTATCGCTCCAGGCTGGAGCGATGCAGCAGATGGGAAAGATAGCTTCGCCGATGACGGGCAAGGTGGAACGCGATCTTACGGCGGCAAAGTTCAGTATTGATATGCTGGCCATGCTTGATAGCAAGATGAAGGGGAATCTGACCGATGATGAATCTAAGTTCCTTGAGCACGCTCTTTATGAACTTCGCATGAACTATGTCGACGAATCCAAGAAGCCTGACCCGCAAGAGGCGAAAGAGTCTGAACCGGAGTCCGTTCAAGAGGTGAAAGAGCCTGAACCGGAATCCACTCAAAAGGCTGAATCAACCAAGAATGACAATGAGAAAAGCGATTGAGATTATTCTACGGGCCGTCTAACAGGCGGAACATACGGTGAATAAAAAGCCAATCGGAGATGATAAGGCCCAGATTCTTTCCCAAAGCTTGGGTTCTAAACTGGTGGCTGGGCTTGAAATGGCTGAATTCACCTCCTATAAGACCGGTGGGAAAGCGGCCTTTTTCTATACCGCTTCCGAAGCTCAAGAGGTGGGTCGGGCCATACTAACGGCCAAAGAGAATGATATACCGTTGTTTCTTCTGGGCGGCGGGACCAATATCCTGGTTTCCGACGCGGGTTTCGACGGTCTGGTAGTGCGGGTAGCTGTAAAAGGAATTGAGATAATTGAGTCCTGTCAAATACGCTGTGGTGCCGGTGAGCGGTTGGAAGATTTGGTGGATTTTGCCACCAATAACGGGCTGACCGGACTTGAATTCGCGGCCGGGATTGTGGGCAGTGTGGGAGGAGCGATTTACGGCAACGCCGGAGCTTATGGGGGAGAAGTGGGCAATATTATTACACAGATGGAAGTCGTTAAGTCAAATGGGGTTATAGGGTTTGTTGGGCCCGAATATGGCCAGTTCGAGTACCGGGATTCAGCCTTTAAGCGCAATGACTCGGTATTGATAAGAGCTGATTTCAAGCTGGAGCCGGGCGATCCTGAAGAAATCCGGAAACGAGTTACAGAAATCATCGAGACTCGTAAAGAAAAACTGCCCTATGAGTATCCTTCAGCCGGTTGCTTTTTCAAAAATATCCCGGACGACTCCCAGCCACACGGGAAGCTTGCGGCCGGAAAGCTGCTGGAGGAGATTGGCGCTAAGGGGATGTCTGTCGGTGGGGCCACTGTTTCTGACAAGCATGCAAATATCATCATCAACACTGGTGACGCGACCTCAAAGGATATTCGGGAATTAGCCGATAAATTAAAGGTGAAAGTTTACCGAGAATTTGGTATAATGTTAGAAGAAGAGGTTATACAGGTAGGCGAAATATAACTATTGGAGGACTCTTATAGGCACTTGATATCGACCAAATTGATTTTTAGATCTGACAGTTAGTGAATAGTAGACAACAGAAAATATTGATGACCTACTTGCTGATACCAGTTCTGGTATTGGTCTTTTTAGCATGTCCGTCATGGTCCCAGGTGGGATTCCAGGCCGGGCTTGAATCTTATCCCTTCTATATCTCAGGCTACGATGAAACGCCGGATGAATATTCAGCCGCCCTTTATCCGCTGACTTACCCGGTACTGTCGCCAAAGATGAGGCGAATACCCCGAGCTACCTCGGCAAATTTTGAGAGCAATTCAATTTCTTTTTCAACCGATTACTATCAGCTGGGCGCTTTTCGCAAATCGTTGATTCCGGTCTCTGTCGATGCTCGTGACTATATGAGTTACCGATTGGAAAAATCGCAGAGAAGCAAGTTCGCTGATCTATTCGCCAATGCCATTACCAATCCTGATCAGCAAAAAAGGCGACGCGGACTGGGGATTTCCGTGGCGCTGCCAAAGCGGCTGGACAAGATATTCGGGGAAGGGGGCGCTGGTCTGCAAGTTACCGGCTATCGGAGGATTACATTTTCGGGGCGGTCGCAGTGGAATGACCAGGCCAATACTGACACTTTCCGGCAGAGTAAGTTTCCATCGTTGAACATGGAACAGATCTCCAAATTTGAGATCACGGGAACCATCGGTTCCAAGATATCTGTCCGAGTGTCACAGGACAGCCAGACCGATATCCCGCTTGAAAACCGAATTCAGATTCGGTACAAGGGGGACGACGACGACATTCTAAAAGCGATAGAGGCCGGCAACACAAATTTGAATTTACCGAACACTCAGTTTGTCGGCTACTCTCAGCGCATTCAGGGTTTGTTCGGAATCAAAGCCGTAGCACAGGTGGGCAATCTGACCGTTACCGGCATTATGTCTCAGGAAAAAGGATCGGCTGAAAGCGCCTCGTTTACAGCGTCGGGTGAAAGCGCTGAGCATATTCGTGACTACGAGTATGTCCGCAACCGGATGTTCGATCTATTCTACCAGGATGAACTTCCGGAGTTTTTTGATGTCAGTGCGGGCGATTCGATCAAAGTACTCTATCTTTATGAACAGATTCGTGATACTGAAACCGACGAGATTGCTCAGGGTCATCCTGCTCGATACTATGTCTTTCCCGATGAGGATAGACGAAAGGAACATGCCGGAGAATCAGAGCAGGTAACCGTTCGGCAGATTGAGGCCGATCAATACGAATACGAAGATGATCCGGTAACAGGTCTGCCACGGCTTATCTTTAGATCATCGCGATCCCCCAGCCGGAGTATCGCGTTCTACATGGAGATTGGTAAGGGTGCGGTGCAGGATAGTGTCGTGAAAATAGGCGACATCTCGCAGACGGAGAGCGACACGTTATTCCTGAAGGTGTTGAGCCTTAACTCAGGCGGTGCGGATCCTACCAAAAAATCCTGGGACCTGATGTGGCGCAACTGCTACAATATGCCGCGAGGAGTAACTGGTAAGGACCTGGATCTCAAAATATTCAAAGGACTATCCGGGACGGAACAGGCCACCAACCAGGACAATCTTGAGTATCAGGATGTCGATGGCAACAATGAAAACTACATCCAGATTCTTGGTCTTGACCAGACTAGTACTACCAATGTTGCCGGTGCTGACGGGCGCCTCGATGATCATCGGTCCGAAGTTTTCAGGTCTGATTGGGGACTGTTGATATTTCCGCATCGGGAACCGTTTGACAATGATTCGACTTTTGCAAAGGCAAAAACGCTTGCGGTGCGCGTTTCGGAGATATACAACTCTCGCCAGCAAACGGCTATCGCGAGTGCCAGTCAGTACTACATTCAAATATCTTCCCGTAGTCGCAGTTCTATCATAAGACTAAATCGGGCCAATATTATTGAAGGCTCCGAACGGGTTATGCTCAACGGGCGGCAGCTATCACGTGGAATCGATTATAATATCATGTATGACTTCGGGCAGGTCACGCTTCTTTCTCAGGACGCTCTCGATCCTAACGCGGAACTTTCGATTGATTTTGAATACGCACCGTTTTTGTCACTTCAGAAAAAGACGTTGTTGGGGACGCGCCTCCAATATGATTGGAGTGACAATATAAAGTTTGGAACGACTTTTCTGTACAAATCGGATAAAGCCGAGGACCGGAAACCGCGGGTAGGGCAGGAGACGGCGACAATGCTGGTAATGGACTTTGATGCCAGTCTCAGATTTAGGCCGTCATTCCTTACCACTGCTGCAAATGCACTACCTCTGATAACGACCGATGTGCCGTCCAATCTGATGATTAGCGCCGAGGTTGCCCAATCACGTCCGAATCCAAACGTTGATGATGTTGCCTATGTGGATGATTTTGAATCGGCATTGAATCAATTGAGCATCGGAACTTTGAGGTCCAATTGGAATTTGGCTTCGCCGCCTCATCTTAGTATCGACACAGCTGTTTATTATCGTGGATCATTGCTGTGGCACAATCCTGATTTGTCAGGTGAGATTCGGAAGGTTGAAGATGTCTACGACCGCGAAGCACGGCAAGGGGAAGG
>JAUXBO010000159.1 GCA_030619345.1 Candidatus Zixiibacteriota bacterium
TATTGGGTGGTCGAAGAGGATAATGGTGAGGTGCAGATGGGGAAGCTGGCGGTGATATTGTAGGCCGTCCAACATCGACGATTGACGTCAGTGAATTATAAACCCACTTGTTAGGTGGGGTACAAGAACAAATCCGGGCCAAAGTAAGTTTGACCCGGGCACCCGTCATCAAGGCACCGCACTTCTGTTTCAAGTCATGCTGAGCCTGTCGAAGCATAGTTGCTTTATCCAAAGTAATCACCCATTCGACTCCGCTCAGGGTGACTTAGGACGATAGGTTACAGCCAGATTGATTAGTAACTGCCTACCTCATCAAGTCTTTCCAGCGTAGGCTGGAATCCAAGGATGTCGAGTTTCTTGTCCGCCGATGACGGACCGCGGAATGCCGACCTACAATTTTTGTGGTTGGCAGACGTCCCCGTCTGCCAACAAGTCAATCAGGGTCTTAAATTCACAAACAACAGCGATATTGAGGGATATTTGGCAATCGACAAAACCCACCATAAATGGTGGGCTACCAGAGTTTTTTATCCCAACATCAAAGATGGGCCGCCAAGCCCCCCACAAGTTTTTCAACAATGCTGTGGATAAGCGGTGGATTGATGTTGGTATCGCTATAACTCGTTTATAATTCATTCTTTAGGTATGCAAAGAAAATGTATGAAGATTCTTGAAAAGGGCTCAAAGAAAAGTACACGTCTATCTCATTGGATTACAATCGTTTTCATCTGGTAAGTTTTCACTTTTTGGCGATGTTCCGCATCGGGCGTTAAAGAGAGAGGGCTCCCTGTTAGTTACATTCTTGACATTCAATAGAATACAGAAAAAGGTAGTAAAACACAATTTTTAGTGTTGAGCAGATACTAAACCACAATATATTGTACCACTTCTCCAAATTAGTACCTGCAGAGGATACTCCACTGTTCTGCTTATTTGGGGAGAAATCTGGAAAATTGATCGCTACCAGCCTCAGGGAATCAGAGTGCGGGATGCTCTGGGAGAGATCGGAGGCTGTTTTATAGATTTAGGAGGATAATCTTGAAAATCAAGCGTCATTTTACTCGCGAGGGCGAATCTGCATACAGTAGAATAAGTTTTATCAAACGATCATCGGAGATCAAGAATCCCGATGGGTCGATTGTGTTTAAGAATGATAATATTGAGGCGCCGGAGAGGTGGTCGCAGATGGCTATCGATATTATGGCGCAAAAGTATTTTCGCAAGGCCGGTGTTCCGCAAAGGGACAGCGAAGGCGAGATCATCCGCGACGCTGAAGGCAACCCGATCACCGGTGCGGAATCCGATGCTCGTCAGGTATTCCACCGGATGGCCGGATGCTGGCGTCACTGGGGAGAAAAGCACGGCTACTTTAATTCGGAAAAAGATGCCGAGGTCTTTTACGATGAAATGCGGTACATGCTGGCCGATCAGATCGCGGCGCCCAATTCACCGCAGTGGTTTAACACCGGGCTCAATTTTGCCTACAACATTACTGGACCAGCTAACGGACATTACTATGTCGATCCCAAGACTCACGAACTGACTGAGTCTGCTAACGCCTATTCGCATCCTCAGCCGCACGCCTGTTTTATACAGTCGGTATCCGATGACCTGGTCAACGACGGTGGCATTATGGATCTTTGGGTGCGCGAGGCGCGCTTGTTCAAATATGGATCCGGTACCGGATCGAATTTCTCGAATGTTCGCGGCAGCGGTGAAGGACTTTCCGGTGGTGGGAATTCTTCGGGACTTATGTCGTTTCTTCGTATCGGTGATCGTGCCGCCGGCGCGATCAAGTCTGGTGGTACAACTCGCCGTGCAGCCAAGATGGTTTGTCTTGATCTTGATCATCCTGATATCGAGCAGTTTATAGCCTGGAAGGTGGTCGAAGAACAGAAAGTGGCAGCTCTTGTTGCCGGGTCGCAGATCATCCGAGTGCAGCTCAAGGAGATTTTTGCCGCTACCCATGTTGCCGGAAGTAATGGTGATTCGACTTACGATGTTAATCCGGCCAGTAATGCGGGACTTAAGAAAGCGATCTCAAGAGCACGCAAACTGAGTATTCCGCAGGCATACATACAGAAGATATTGGAACTTGCGGCCCAGGGAATTCATGAGATTGAGTTCGTTGATCTGGACACAAATTGGGAGGGTGAGGCCTACCTGTCGGTTTCGGGTCAGAATTCCAATAATTCCGTGAGAATCCCAAATCGGTTTTTTGAATGCCTGACAGAAGATGGTGAATGGGAATTGATTCGCCGTACTGACGGTGTCGTTTCCAAAACGATTCCGGCGGTAGATCTCTGGAATAAGATATGTCATTCGGCCTGGGCTTGCGCCGATCCCGGTGTACAATTCGATACTACTATTAATGAATGGCACACTTGTCCGGAAGACGGGCGTATCAACGCTTCCAATCCCTGTTCGGAATATATGTTCCTTGACGACACGGCTTGCAACCTGGCCTCTATCAATCTGGTGAAGTTCCATCGTGAAGATGGCAGCTTTGACATTGAGGGCTACCGGCATGCTATCCGCCTGTGGACGATTGTTCTGGAGATATCGGTGCTCATGGCCTCATATCCGTCCAAGCCGATTGCGCAGCGCAGCTTTGAATATCGCACGCTTGGTTTGGGTTTTGCGAATGCGGGAACACTGCTGATGCGGATGGGCATTCCTTATGACTCGCCCGAGGCTTTCGCTTGGTGTGGCGCTCTGTCCTCTATCATGACGGGGCAGGCATACATTACTTCGGCAGAAATGTCCAAGCGACAGGGACCTTTCCCGGCTTTTTACCGCAATCGCGAGCATATGCTTCGCGTGTTGAGGAATCACAAACGAGCAGCATACAATGTCGAAAAAACAGAATACGAAAACCTGACCATGAAGCCGACCGGCATCAATGCTGCCTACGTGCCGGAAGAGATTGTAATGTCGGCGCGCAAGGTCTGGGATGACGCGCTGGAACTGGGGGAAGTGCATGGTTTTCGCAACGCTCAGGTAAGTGTGATTGCACCGACTGGAACTATCGGTCTGGTTATGGATTGTGATACGACCGGAATCGAGCCGGACTTTGCGCTGGTTAAGTTCAAGAAACTGGCTGGCGGCGGGTATTTTAAGATTATCAATAATTCGGTACCGGTGGCGCTGACTCGTCTGGGATACGACGATGATCAGATTCGGGATATTATTCTCTATGCCACGGGACACAAAACGCTCAAGGGTGCTCCGTTTATCAATCATGAATCTCTGAAGGCCAAAGGATTCTCGCAGACAGAACTGGACAATGTTGAAGAGACGCTTGAGAATGTATTTGACATTGGGTTTGCCTTCAACAAATTCACCTTGGGCGAAGAATTCCTGACCGATACACTCGGGCTCGACAATGACGTGATAAACAGTTTCCGTTTTAACCTGCTCAAGGAACTCGGTTTTACGAAAGAGCAGATTGAAGCGACCAACGAATATTGCTGTGGTACGATGACTCTTGAGGGAGCGCCTCAACTGACTGAGAAGCATCTTCCGATTTTCGATTGCGCCAATCGGTGTGGTCGCAAGGGTGAGAGGTTCATCAAGGCTGAAGCCCATATCAGAATGATGGCCTCGGCCCAGTCGTTTATTTCGGGTGCGATATCAAAAACAATTAATATGCCCGCCGAAGCGACCATTGATGATGTCAAGAAAACATACCGCCTGGCGTGGGAAACGATGACTAAAGCGATTGCGCTATACCGCGACGGATCAAAACTGAGCCAGCCATTGAATTCGATGCTTCTTGACGATGACGATGAAGAAGAGCCAATATCTGTGAGTGCGGCGGCTGAGAAGATGGCTGAAACAGTAATATATCGTTACTTGGCCAAACGTCGCAAGATGCCCAACCGCCGTGGCGGCTACACTCAGAAATCGACGGTCGGTGGACACAAGCTCTATCTTCGGACCGGAGAGTATGCCGATGGTACCCTTGGTGAGATTTTCCTCGACATGCACCGCGAAGGCGCAGCTTTTAGATCATTGATGAACTCGTTTGCGATCGCCGTTTCGCTCGGTCTGCAGCATGGAGTTCCGCTTGAAGAATTTGTTGAGGCCTTTTTATTCAGCAGGTTTGAGCCGAACGGTATGGTTCAGGGGAATCGATCCATTCGCATGGCAACCTCAATTATCGATTATATTTTCCGCGAACTGGCGATAACTTATCTGGGCCGCACGGACTTGGCCCACGTTTCCGAAGAGGACCTAAGGGGAGACACTCTGGGTGATCCGAGTGGTGAACCGGCGGAGTTTGAAGAGGAAGAAATCGCCACGACACAGGTAACAGGTCAGATAAGTACAGGCAGTCGCCTTAAGGGAGATATCCGTACGTCGCATCTCAACCCGGCCTTATCGACGAAGTCGGGAAACGGCAATAACGATATTAAAGGTGGTAACGGAAACGGCCAAATTGCAGGAGGCAATGGACATGGTGAGTCGCTGGAGAATTCGATTGCACGCCAGACGAATGGCGGCGAAACGTCGGTGCATGAGTATGCCGCCACGGCGACGGTTACAAGTGCAGACGAAGCTGAACACCGTTTTCGATCAGAAATTCGAGAAGCAAGACTAAAGGGTTATGAAGGCGATATGTGCTATGAATGCGGACAATTTACGATGGTCCGCAATGGCACTTGCTTAAAGTGTATGACCTGTGGAGCTACTTCGGGCTGCAGTTAATATCCAAATACACCCAATCGCATTTATATGCATAAAAGGGCTCGAGCATCTCGCTCGGGCTCTTTTTTCAGTGCACATACTCGATTTGTAGCTATCTTGGAGTATACTCCGAAAGGAGCTTGCTCCGAAAGATGAAACTCGGTGACAGATAAAAATAATACAAAGCCACACCCTATGAACCGCTACGCTCCGGTTTTCCGAATTGTCCACCTTCTAATGATGGTGGCCGGTACACTGCTCTTGCTTACGGGATTGAAACTGCTCCGTTTCAATTGGATTGATGGCGAGTCGTGGAGGATCGATATCATTGACCTGCTGTCGCTGTCGGGTGCGGTACTAAGTGAACATATCGAGATCGGATCATATTTGGCAGCCCTTGCCGCTTTCTATTTTACATACTTGGTACTATCGCGTTGTTTTTGGAGGATGTTCTCTGACGCCGATTCTAATCGACTTCAGAAGACATTGTTTCTCGCTCTGAATGTGTTGTTGGCGTTGACCTGCATTACTGGTGTCTCTCTTGGATATGATTATAGTTTGGTTTTTGGGTATGAGACAGTTGTGGTGGTGCATCTGGTGTCCGTCTCTTTTCTAATACTGCTTTCTGTTTTTCATGTTATTAGAACTCTGGTTTTGGCAGGATTGGGGATAAATGATCTTTTCTTTGATCGACTCATTGGAAGGAAGTTGAAACCGTTGCTGCTGCTGATCTCTGGCATTGTTGCACTGGTAGTGTATACTGCGCCTGATTATGTGAGCATGCAATCACGGACATTGATTTGCCGGGCACAAAACAGATCGGTGTTTGTCGATGGAAAACTGAGCGATATCGAATGGATGGGCGTCGATCAAATCACGGTTCCGCTGCAGCACGGAGCCAATTTTGACAACGGAGGGACGGAAGTCAAGGTAAGAGCGTTACGGGACAGGCGTATCGTGTATTTTCTGTTTCAGTGGTCGGATGCAACCAGGTCTTTGAATAAGCATCTCGTCAAGACCAAGCGCGGGTGGGTTTTGATTGAAAGCGAAGAAGACAGTCGGACGGGAGAGACAATTTATTCCGAAGATCAATTATCGGTAACTTTCCATCGGCAGCCCCGCGGATGCGTGGCCAATTGCCATCTTTTACCAATTCCGGGAATGGGTCGCCATTATACGGATGGCGATACAACCGAATTCTGGTCATGGCGAGCTGTGACCAGCAATCCCGCTTCGCAGGCTATTGATGGTTACTGGGACAGCGATCTTGATGCCCGGGCCAGCGGAATCCACACTGAGAACAGGGCCGGGGGAGGGTTCAGACTAAATCTCGATCAACAATGGCGGCAGCCATATTTTCTTCCATCCTATTTTTATGTTCGTGATTGGATCAACATTATGACTGAGTCCTATGA
>JAUXBO010000219.1 GCA_030619345.1 Candidatus Zixiibacteriota bacterium
AAAATATGCAAAACGAACCCATTTCTCTGCAATCAACTAGAATGCATTCGTTTACAGGGTTATAAGCGTACAGGATTGGGTTTGGCAGATAGTTACAGACAGCGGCCTAATACTTCTTCCGGCGTTCGACCATGTAGTTGGAACCGTCCTTCATCTTGGTAGCCTTTTTCAAATCCGCCAGCATCTTTGACAGTTCGCCAAGATGAGCAAACTTGCCGTTGTCGTTGACCAGAACAGCTATCGAAAGAGTGAGAATCGGGAATTGCTCAATCTCACCGCGACGGTTCTTAGTGACAATAAACCCACGCTCCCGGTCTTCTTCATGATAACGATATGGAATGAGCGTATCAAACACCTGAAGGACTTTGGAGCAAATCTCATCAGTTTTGTCAGCCGGGATGATAAAGATATAATCGTCCCCGGCAATATGCCCCACGAATCCTTCGCGACAGAGATCAAACACAACGTCTTTGAGAATCCGTGCCGTCAGCTTTACGACCTTGTCGCCATAGACATAACCGTAATAGTCATTGTACGCTTTGAAATTGTCCAAATCGGCATAGCAAAGTGCAAATTCTGCCTGCATTTCCAACTGCCTGACAATCTCCTGTTCAATGATGGTAGTTCCCGGAAGACAGGTCGACGGGTTTATCGAAAGATCGCGGCGGTTCCTTTCGATGACGGCTCTAATTCTGGCATGAACCAGTTTCTCCACCCATTCGCCATGAATGAACTCCTCGGCCCCGTTTTCAAACGCCGCCACAACAATGCTGTTTTCCGGATCGGGATGATACAGTATGACCGGAATCATGGCCAGAAATACGTTCTGTTTTATGCTCCGCACCATCTCCAGTTCGGACATAAAATCACTTTTGCCGCCAATCACGATGGCATCGACAGGATAACGCTGACAGATCGTGAATAAATCATCCGTAGAATCAAAAAAATGGAACCGAGTTTCGTGATCGCTGAAGTATCTTTGCAGATAGAAATCGAGATTGATACCATCCTGCCTCACGGCAAAATGGAAGGTACTTTTATCCGGCAGGCCGCTTTCTATCGGCCCGAGCCAGTTCTCGAGGATGGTATTTTCTGTGTTCGGCAACTATATATTCACGGTCAAGAGTTGTATATATCTGTGTTGTAGATATATCGGCATGACCGAGCATTTCTTGCACTACTCGTAGATCAGCGCCACCTTCCAAAAGATGGGTGGCAAAAGAATGGCGAAAAGTATGGGGGGTAACCGGTTTGGAGATACCGGCTTGGATTACTCTTTTTTTGATCATTTTCCACATCCCCACCCGTGAAAATGATTTGGAAAACCTGTTGAGAAACAGGCAGTTAGATGATTCTCTCGGTATCTCAGAAAGCTGGTTGGCCATGTATTCGTTGATCATCTTGATCGACAGATCACCCATCGGAACCAGCCGCTGCTTCCCCCCTTTGCCCATCACGCGCAAGAATCCGGCCTCAAGCTCCAGGTCAGATATCTTCACTGATATCAGTTCTGATATCCTGAGTCCCGATCCGTACAATAATTCAATCGCCGCCCGGTCTCTCTTCCCCATAACCGAAGAGGTATCGATATTCTCAAGTATTGTTTCGACCTCTCGGGGCGAGAGATATTGAGGGTGGTACCGAGCAATCCGAGGTGCCGAAAATGCAGCCGAGGGATTGCGGGAGATTATTTTTCGCTTGGTCAGGTATTCCAGAAACTGTTTGAGGCTCGATATCTTTCTGGCAATGGTCGCTGGTTTTTTCCCGGACTCGTATAATTCACGCACATGTTTCCCAACAAGAGCCGTGGTCAGTTTGGTCGGGTCCTCGGTAGCAATTGACTGATGAAACTCGGTGAGGTCACGACCATAGGACAAAAGCGTGTTCTGTGACAATCCCCGTTCGAGTTTCAGATACTGCAGGTAATCTTCTATGTGAAGTGACAACATCGTTCGCTCACACCTTATGAGAAATAGAGATGATCGCTACAACTTCATGACCGGCCGACTTCAAGCATTTGGCGGCTTCGCGTACCGTGGCACCGCTGGTGACAACATCGTCAACCAAGATCAGCTTCAAACCATCTTCGCAGTCTTCATCATCTATCACAGCTTCAAAAACATTCTTGATATTCGCTTCCCTTCTGGAAAGCTCCAATTTCGCTTGGGGACTCCGCCGCCCTTTACGGACGAGGATCGAATCATTCACAGGGATTTCGAGCAGTTCTGAGAGTTTAGCTGCAAACAGTTCAGCCTGATTGTAACCTCGTTTGCGTTCGCGGGATACCTGCAGCGGGATCGGGACGAGGCAGTCAGCCTTGAAGCATTGAATCTCAGGTCCTAATCTCTTCACTACTTGCACTGCGAATTCATTGGCCAGTCGTTTGATTCCCTTGAATTTCATCTGGATGATCAAATCGCTCAACGGAGAGTCATACTCCCCCAGTGCAAGAAGAATCAGGGAGTCTGGTCCACATACCGGGCAGTTTATTTTTCCGCCGGGTAAAGACTCACGGCATTGCAGACAGACTGGTCGCTTAGTATATATAATTGAGTCTCGACAATCTGCGCATATGCCGTCATCCCCATCATAGTAACAAGAGCAACCCAAACAGAGCGGTGGGATGAAAAAATCCAGGAGACCACCCAGCAGACTGTTATTACGTAGTATTTCTGGAATCGCCATAGACTAAAGATGTAAACGAGAGAAAGATGTTACAAGCTAAAACAGGTCAGGCCGACCAGTAACAAACCGACAAGTAATAAATAGGCCGAGTCAATCAGCATCAACCAGATTGACTCGGCCAGAATTGGAAACTGTTCTATCAATTAATTGTCAATCTGTTTCAAGTAATCCCGGACGACCTCAGAGGCAGATCCGTTTGGCTCAACTTCAAGATATCGATCCCAGTAGAATCGAGCCGAGTCGTTGTTCTTCATCGAATAATATACGATTCCAAGATTGTAGTTCGCAATACCATGTTCGGGATGCTCATTGATCACTTTGTGAAACTCCTCCATAGCTCGGCTGGTCAAGCCCATTCCATGCAAACAAGCGCCAAAATCCGTTCTCACATCAAACGCATCGGCTTTCTGAACCAGTGCCCGCTTGTAACATTCAGCCGCAACAACATAATTTTCCTGATCCATGTTGGTGTTACCCATGCCCACCAGACCTTCAAAGTCGACTGGAATATTGGGCAGCGCGCCCATCATGGACTCTATATCACCGTGCGGATTACTCATGTTTTGCGCCGCCGGTTGGGCTGGAGTGGGTAGTTCTTCCGGCTCACGAATCAAAACGTATCCCACTCCTATTGCAACTATAACGCCTATGATAATCAGATTGTCTCGAAGAGCGTTGCCTTGCTTTTTGCCAGTTTTCCCAGATTTTCCCGCCGACTTTACAGCGGCTCCACACTCGGGGCAGAATTTTGACCCCGCTGGTACGGTCGCTGAGCAGTCAGGGCATTTTTGTTCGGTCATATTGTAATCCTTCCTATTTTCGTTTCGTTTCGTGCCAAATATAACCAGACCGAGGCTAATTGCAATCCCAAAAAGCATAATTCAATATGGCTGACAAATTTCCTGTTATCCCCTATATTGCTCAAAAGATGAAATCCGTGAAAGGAATATAGTTTTGCGCAAGATCATTTCAATAGCCCTCATATCCGTTGTTTCAACCTGTCCGATAGCTATGTCTGCCAACTACCTGCCAACCGCTGACTCAATTATGAGCCATATTATGGTGTTGGCCCATGACTCACTCGAAGGACGCGAAGTTGGTGAGACAGGTGAGCTTAAAGCTGCGCGGTATATCAGCAATCTATTTGAAAGTGCCGGGCTTGAACCGGCAGGCGATAACGGCTCCTATTTGCAGGCTTTTGGGTTTCTCAAATCAATAGATATTGGAGAGAAGAACAGCCTTACCGTTAACGGCATTGATCTTGATTTGTCAGCCGATTTCATTCCTCTAAAACAGTCCTCCTCCGGCTCATTTCAATTTAGTGACATTGTCTACGTTGACTATGGTATCAAAACCGGTGACTCCACCTCAGATTACAACAACTACGCCGACAAAATTGTCGAAGGCAAAGCGGTGCTGATAAAACGGTTTGCGCCCTCATCCGAAGAAAACCCGCACGTGGACTTTGACGCCTACAGTTCGCCAACGGACAAGATCCGAATGGCTCTCGATCATAAAGCTGCCGGAATTATTTTTATAACGCCGGAGGATGAAACGGACACGCTGGCCGAAATATCCCCTGTTTACCTATCAGAAAAAGAAATTCCGATTTTCCTGCTTCGACATCAGGGCTTGGAAAAAGCCGGGGTCGACTTGAATAATCCAGACATCCATTCAATCGTCGGTGAAATCGAGTTGGTACGAACGCGCGATACGGGCTATAACGTCATAGGATTACTTCCGGCAAAAAGCGATACGACAACAATCATTGGAGCGCACTACGATCACCTCGGCTGGGGAACACCCGCTTCGCTATATCATGGTGACAAGCCAATGATCCACAACGGAGCCGACGACAACGCTTCCGGCACGGCCGCGCTGTTGGAACTGGCTCGTCTCTACAGCTCAAAGAGAGATGATCTTCACTATTCCATGCAATTCATTGCTTT
>JAUXBO010000081.1 GCA_030619345.1 Candidatus Zixiibacteriota bacterium
AGTACCGCTCATAAGAGTCGGTGTTCCCCAGGTTACACCGGCATCTTCGGTAACGATCATATAGAGTTCGTTATTCACTATATAGGTAACAACGAAAGTGGTTGCCGAAACGTGAGCCATTTCAGGGAAACGTTCGTCGTCGGTAGTAGATACAACGACGCTGGTAGACATTGTTTCATAAGCGCTTCCGCTGGTGTACCAGCAGATGATGTCATGATCGTTCGGAGCGGCATCGGTAGAGTATTCGGCCGCTACCAAAATGTTTCCATCGTGGGCTGCTATTCCGGGATGTTCCGAATGTTCACCGGCGGCAAGAATGTGTTGCACCATGCCAGCATTGATTTCATCATCGAGGTCGGCGAAATTATCAAGCCTGATCAATAACGTCCACTGGCTCGTTGTGCCGTCCCAAAAATCGTAAGCAGCGTACGAGAATTTCGTGACCTTATCTATATCAATCGTAGTAGACTGACAGCCATCAAAATCGGGGTACCAGGAAATGGAGGCATAGCCCTCGATGGTTGTGTCAATTTCATAGAATAAGTGGGGAGCATTTATCATATCCGGATCTGTATAGGTGGTACTGTGGACCATGGAGATCAGTCCAAACTTGTACTCACCCGGACGCTGGACAAATTCGACACCGTCGTCGCAAGCGATACCGGCCATGAGCATGTCATGCCAACCATGAGCATCCCAGCCCCAATTCGACAGACCCCAGGAAAGGCCATCAATTGGGTTTGGAGCCCGGAACAGGTAGGTATTGGCGCCGCTGTTCTCGAGGGCGGAAGGAACCAGCGTTCCGAAAAAGACCGAATCAAAGCCCTGGTAATCAAGTGAAGGATAGGTAAATTGACCGGCGTTGGCTGCGAACGATCCGGCTTCGGGATAAGATGCGCCGTCATCGTTGGAGCCGGCCCAAATCAGATTAGTATCGATTATCTGACTCTCGTAACCGATCATCATCCAGCCGTTACCGGCATCGGCTATCGCCGGATGAATTAGCGAGGAATCATTCACAAATGGCGCCTCGTACGAGGTGCAGTTGATTTCGTAGTCGCCCTCGTCAGGGTTAAGAGCCGGGTCACCGTCTATGACAATATAGTAAGTAACGGTCGAATCCATCGGGACATCCTCAAGGCCAGAACGCGGCGTTGAGCACAGGGTCGAATTGAAGCGGTTGCAGGTAACCAACGTGTCGGCATTCGTTTTATATATCCACAGGTTGGTATAGTAGGCTGAATTACACAGTTCGATTGTAACCAACTCGTTAACAGCCGGTGTGTAAGAATAGACTACATCGGCGTTACCCTCTCCTGAGGCCATCAGGCAGGAATCTTCTTCATAATCGTCTGCGAAACCGGTTGTATGTCCGGTGTCACTAAACGGCATAGAGGGAATCGGCGTAGCCGTGGCGATATTGTCGCCACCCTGAAGGTTTGTGGTTGTGATTGAAGGGGCCGGTGGAATGAGATTATCCAGCGAGATAGTCTCCCTGGCAATCGTCATCCTTTCTGGTTTGTGCTCAAAGGTGGTCGAAACAGCTTTTTCCAGAATCAGTCCTTTGGCATTGGCGCCGGAAACAGCCGGACGGCTGTTCACTTCATGGGCTGAATTGTTATAGGAATTGGCGGTAACGAGGACCGCAAAGAGCAGCATGGTTGACAGGATGGCAATCAGTACCTTTCTGTTCATGCTTTTTCTCCTCTCTGGTGGGTTGTTACAAAAAACTCGTCAAACCGACCGGTGACAGTCTGCCGGCCGGTTAAAGGGCTGGAAGGTACAGCGAACAGTGGGCTGATTCATTGCGCCAAGCCCAGACCTGATAATTCAAACTTTTAACCTATATGTACTTTATCCAATTTACAGGGTCGTGAGAAGAACATAACTGTGGCAGGACCATACTCTTGTGACGAAACGGGTTGACCCTTTGTTGCACCTAATTTAACACATATGGACTGCTTTGTCACGGTATTTCTTTTTGGCCTAATATCGACAGGTCGGGTTAATTGTCCGCGCAAATCCTGCGATTAAAATATTGTGTAGCGAGGAGTGTCCAATGTTGCGGAAAGAAGAAATAGGCGGCAAGATAAATTGGAACAAGTATCTTCTGGGGAGATTCATTGTATTGCTGTTCATGTCACTTTATGAGTTTCTGCTGCATGGTGTTTTGCTGGAAGGTATGTATCAGGAGATTTTAGAGATTCTGAACGGTTTAAGAGTTTGCGTATCGTCAGAGTGTTCAAAAGAAGTAGCTTCACTATGTAGACCCTTGATGTCGGCGAGCAGTTTTGGTTATTCTTACCGCCCGGTCCAGACCGAGCGTATCTGTTGTTTACAGGCCACTGACTATTATTGGGAATCTCCGGGTTTTTAGCTGCAGATATTTTCTTGTGTCATGTTATATATCTTCTCATAGAATGAACATCAATAATCATTTATAATCGAGTAAACATTTGTCGGTCTTATCGCAGGTATTCATATCTACCGGTTGATGAGAAGTAGAGCCAGATAAGATACGATATCATAATAGTTTACCGCGATAATCCAGTTTGAACCCAGCGACCAGTACCGCGCCAATTGTTGCAGTTTTGACGGCTATCAAAAAAAAGGAAAGGGCTCATTAGTTGTGCTTTTTTTCACAATGTTGACAGTTATATGACAATTCTACACCTATTTGTCCTTTATTGGCCTGCAAATGAGGTTACAGACTTTGGGAATGATGAGGATCTGACAACGGTGGAACTTGGCATAATAGGAACTTCAATTTGGCAGCAGAACATGGCCCTGCTCGAGATTCTTACTCTTGACCGGGAAACCAGGGATGAGCAGCTAAAGCAGATCAAAGAGGCTCTGGGTCTTGATGAACTCATTTATCTTTCGACCTGCAACCGAGTTGAGTTTTTGTACGTTGCCAGTGGTAAGTACACGGGCGACAGGCTCTTACACCGATTAGCAGACTATTTTTTTAAGAACAACCACCAGATCAGCTTTTTTCCCAACGATTTCTATCATTATCCTCGCAAAGAAGCGGTCCGCCATCTGTTCCGCACGGTATCTTCTCTGGAATCACTGGTAATCGGCGAAACCCAGATCAGCCGTCAGTTCCGTGAGGCTTATGAATCAGCTTTCGACACCGGTCTATTGGGACCGAATCTAAAGCGTTTGGCCGAAGAAGCCCTCGCTTTGGCCCGCAAAGTTAAACGGGAAACCAATCTGGTTAATGGTTCATTGTCGATGGCCGCGCTGGCTTGTCGTGAGCTGACGCAGCATCTCAACTCTGACAAACAAGCGACCATAGCCCTGGTCGGCGCTGGCGAGATGACAATTAAGATGGCCAAATATATTAACGAGACCAATCTTGGCCGCGTCCTTTTTGTTAATCGCACGTTCGACAAGGCCGCTAAACTGGTCGAGAGGTTTGGAGGTAAAGCGATTTCTTTGGATGAGTTCATCAATGCCCCCGGCGATGTTCAAGCTATTATCTCAGCTACTGCTGCTCGTACCGCGGTCTTCGATGCTGACTTCCTCGCCAAACTTCAGACCGACTGCAAGCCGGTAATGTGTATCGATCTGGCTGTACCCAGAGATTTTTCGACCGACTTCATTGATCATCCGGAGATCGTAATGGTCGACATCCCCTATTTGAAGATCAAAGGCAATGGCAATCTCCGGCAGCGGTTTGTTGAAGCTGGCAAAGCGAGTCAGATTGTCAGCGAGGCAGTCAATAACTTTTTGTCCACTCAGCTTGAGGTTTCTCTCAAGCCGATTTTCCATGATTCTTATAAGGAATCATTGGAGCTTTCCGAGCGGGCCTTTAGCGATCTTTTCTCCAAGCGTGTAACATCACTGGATTCCGAAGAAAAAGAGGCCGTTATCCGACTCGTAAATAAGCTCATCGCGCATTCTTCGTTCCAACCTGCTCGAATCATCTCCGACCGCCTGGCCCAGATGGAAGGCAGCCTCAACTTTGACGATCTGAATTTGCCGCACAAGGAAGCAGTGTGACTCAAGAGCAAATAGTAATTGGAACTCGAGGGTCCGATCTGGCCCTATACCAGGCTAATTTCATCAAAAATATTCTGATTAGTCAGTACAATTGCGATGTTGCTCTAAAGATCATCAAAACGACTGGCGACAACATTGACCATCTTGCCTTTGACAAAATGGAAGGCAAAGGCTTTTTTACCAGGGAACTTGAAGACGCTTTATTGTCATCAGAAATTGATCTGGCCGTTCATTCATTGAAAGACCTCATGACTTCGCAGCCGGAAGGCTTAACATTGGGTGCGGTAGGTTTCCGTGCCGATTTTAGAGAACTGTTGCTTATCCGACCGGAAGCAGCTACCGAAGATGGATTCCTACCCGTGAAAGATGGATCGGTTCTGGGGACTTCGTCGGCGCGTAGACAATGTCAGGTTCTTTATCATAACCCGAGCGTTAAGATCAAAGACCTTCGCGGGAATGTGCCGACCCGGGTACAAAAATTACGTGATGGCGACTACGACGCCATTGTTCTGGCGGCTGCGGGGCTCGACCGACTGGAACTCGATCTTTCTGGACTGAAGGCGGTGCGACTTGATCCCGAGCAATTCCTTCCGGCTCCGGCTCAAGCCATACTGGGGATGCAGATTAGAAAAGAAGATAATCAGACTGCAGAGGTTGTTACCAAGTTGAATTCAGAAGAGGCGGAGCTACAGATTGCGCTGGAACGTGGGCTTTTGGCCCGGTATGATTCCGGATGCACCCTTCCGCTCGGTGTCAAGTCGGACCTGTCCGGCGGCAAATTGCGCCTTAAGGCTGTTTTGGGAGTACGTCAGGGGGACGGGTGGTCCGGGTTGAAACACGCCGATATAAGCGGCGACAATGCGGAACAGATAGTTACCGAGGCATACAACCAATTGCAGGAGAGTACGGCCATTGCGAATAGCAGTCACGAGGGATGATACAAAACTCGTCGGGCTAAAAAGAAGAGCCGCCTTGTTGGACATCGAAATCATGTCACTTCCTTTTCTCAGAGTTGAGCCGCTTGATTTTGAATTTCCCGCAGATATGCAACTGGAGCAAGCGAACTGGCTGCTGTTTACTTCTTCTCAGGCCGTGCGGTTGTTTTTTGAGAGACTCAGGAAAGAACGGGTGGGGCTTCCATACGGCGTCAAAATAGCAGTTGTCGGAAGCAAGACTGCTGCTCTGGTTTGTGAACAGGGCCATACGGTTGACATGATACCGTCCACAACGGGAAGTAAAGCGCTGTTTGAAGAACTCTTGAGTAGTTATGCCAAAGAGAACGAGACTATCATCTATGTCAGGGCGGAAAATGTCAGTTTTGATCCTGAGCCTTTGTTTGACGGAAAAAAAGTCAATTACCTTCCGCTGATTTGTTACAAAACAACTATTGAGCAGGTCGATTCAGAAAACGCAGAATTACTGACGCCCACAGATTATATTCTGTTCACTTCGCCGTCCACGGTGCGTGCATACAGCGATCAATTTGGACTCCCGCAGGCGAGATCGATTGCACTGGGGGCGACAACTTCGGATCAGATGAAGAAACTCGGTTGGGAAGTATTTAGTGAAATGAAGACAGCAAACATCGATACGGTTTTGGAGAGTCTCTAATGGATTTGGATCAGCGGCCGCGTCGACTACGCCGCAATAAAGTCATTCGTGACTTGTGCGCTGAAACGCAGCTAAACACTAAGGGGTTGATTCAGCCCTATTTCGTTTGTGAGGGTAACTCGGTACGGGAGACTATCAACGGTCTGCCCGGTATCCATCGTGAGTCGGTTGACAACCTGTTGGAAACGGTCGCACAGGATGTTGAGTTTGGCATCAACAAAATTATGCTATTCGGCGTTACCGATCGCAAGGATGCGCTGGCTGCAACAGCATACGACAACGAGAACCCGGTTATAAATGCCGTAAGAGAGATCAAGCAAAAATACGGAGATGATCTCTTTATTGCGGCTGATGTTTGCCTGTGTGCTTCCACCGAGAGCGGACATTGCGGTGTTTCGGTCAACGGTGACACCGATAATATAGACAATGATCGTTCGGTTGAGATTCTCTCCCAGATGGGTCTTCGCCTCGCCGCGGCCGGGTGTGATTGTCTGGGTCCGTCCGATATGATGGACAACCGGGTGGAAGTAATCCGGCGTAAACTGGAATCCAGTGGTTTCAAAAACACGATTATCATGGCCTATACCGCCAAGTTCGCCTCGTCATACTATGGTCCGTTTCGCGAAGCGGCCAAATCTGCTCCCGGCAAGGGAGATCGCAAAGGGTACCAGATGGATTTTCGGAACCGTACGGAAGCTTTGCACGAGTTAGAATTGGACGAACAGGAAGGCGCCGATATCGTCATGATAAAACCGGCTCTGGCGTATCTTGACATAATCTCAGATATCAGGCAGAACAGTTCAGTTCCGGTGGCCGCCTTTAATGTTTCCGGCGAATATGCTTCGGTAAAACTTCAGGCGGAGGCCGGGCTGATTGAGGAAAAACAGATGGTCATCGAAAACCTGACCGCTATCAATCGCGCTGGTGCGGGTATTATTCTCACCTATCATCTCAGGGACATTCTCAAGAACGGATGGCATCATGGCTGATACCAGTAAGTCAGAAAAAATATTCAACTTGTCGAAACGCGTAATCCCGGGCGGTGTGAATTCTCCGGTTCGCGCTTTTAAGTCTGTCGGTGGCGTGCCGCGTGTGATCGATAGGGGAGAGTCCGGCTACTTGATCGATATTGACGGCAACCGTTATCTCGACTTTTGTTTGTCATGGGGACCGCTCATACTCGGACATGCTGATCCGGATGTAGTCAAAGCTGTCGGTGACCAGTGTGCAAAGGGAATGACTTTTGGCGCCACTACCGAACTCGAATATCAATTGGCGAAGTTCATCGTCAGCCAGGTGGAACCGGTCGAGAAGATTCGGTTTGTTTCTTCGGGAACTGAGGCCGTGATGTCAGCCATCAGGCTGGCACGAGGATTTACCGGACGGGACTTGATCTTGAAATTTAATGGCTGCTATCATGGTCATTCAGACCATCTACTGGTTGAAGCTGGAAGTGGCTTGGCGACTTTTGGACAGCCATCATCGGCTGGGGTACCTGCGGACACCACTAAGAACACGGCCCTGCTGCCACTCGATGACGATAACGCTCTCGAAGATTTTTTTGCCAAATATGGCGATGACCTTGCTGCCGTGATAATCGAAGGCATCCCGGCTAACAATGGTCTGCTGATTCAGACCCACGGTTTCATGAGATCACTTCGGGCACTGACAGAGAAGCATGGCGCGCTGCTGATTCTTGATGAAGTTATTACCGGGTTCAGGCTGGGAATGGGTGGCGCCGCGGCCTACTATGGAATCTATCCAGACCTGCTGACCTATGGCAAGATCATCGGCGGCGGCATGCCGGTCGGTGCTTTTGGCGGTCGGGCCGAAATTATGGACCATCTCTCACCCGAAGGGGAGGTATATCAGGCCGGTACTCTGTCCGGAAATCCTCTGGCCATGACAGCAGGATTGACAACGCTTCAGAAATTATCCGATGGGACCATCCATGCTCGCCTCGAAGATTATAACCGTCGCTTCGTCTCCAAAATGATGGAGAACCTTGGTGGCCATGCGGTAAACATTGTGGGCGTGGCTTCGATGTACTGGATAGTTTTCCAGAAGGACCTGCCGCGACGAGCCTCGGACATCGATGCCGACGGAATCTCACATTTCAACCGGATTCATTCCAGTATTCTTGACAGCGGTATTTATCTGCCGCCGTCCGGTTATGAGGTCTGCTTCATTTCAGCTGCGCATACGGAAGAGATGCTGATGGATGCGGCCGACAAACTCAGCGACATAATCGGCAAAGAGGCACACGTATGGGCATAGAACAGAGTTCATTCATAAAAGCCTGTCGAGGAACCAACGATGGCACGATTCCCGTTTGGATCATGCGACAAGCTGGACGATACCTCCCAGAATATCGCGCTGTCCGTGAGAAAGTCTCGTTCCTGGAATTATGCCGGACTCCGGATTTGATTGCCGAAGTCGTTCGGCAGCCGATCCATCGCTTTGGACTTGATGCTGGTATTTTGTTCTCCGATATTCTTACGATTCTGGAGCCGATGGGAGCGCCGGTCAGTTTTCCCGAAGGCGGCCCACGCCTTGAGAATCCTATTGATAGTCCTGAGGCTGTGAAGCGGCTGCATGATTTTGATGTTGAGCAGGAACTTGCCTTTGTACCCGAGGGGATACGCAAGATCAAAGAGATTCTCCCCGATCTTCCGCTAATAGGATTTGCCGGATCGCCGTTTACGGTTAGTTGTTACTTGATTGAGGGTAAAGGGTCCAAGGCTTTTGACAAGGCAAAAAGATTTATCCAAACTTATCCCAAAGCCGCCGCGGAATTATTTGAGTTGGTCTCGTCGATAACAGAGCGCTATCTCAAGATGCAGATCGAGGCCGGAGCCGACACTGTTCAGCTTTTTGAAAGTTGGGGCGGAACACTGTCGCGCGATGATTTCCTGCATTGGTCGGTGCAGCCGACCAACCGGATATTTAATTCTCTAAAAGACAGAAATGTGCCGCGTATAATGTTTGTGAACAATTTAGCGCCATACATTGATTTGGTGAGCGGGGTCGACTGCGAAGTCGTTGGTGTCGACTATAGAATGGACCTG
>JAUXBO010000012.1 GCA_030619345.1 Candidatus Zixiibacteriota bacterium
CTAGCGAGAATCCCGGAAAACGCGGACCACTTTGTTTCCAAAATCGCTGACATTATAACCACCGAGAATAAAAACGGCAATAAATCCGGTTTGTTGGCGGCGCCTTATGACGCTGAGCTTTTTGGCCATTGGTGGTTCGAGGGACCTCAATTCCTCAAACAAGTCCTCGCCGGAGTTTGTCGCAGTGACAAAGTCGATCTGACATTTGTCTCTGACTATCTGGATGAAAATCCTCCGGAAGAAATTATATCTATTCCTGAAGGAAGTTGGGGCCAGGGAAACCATCACTATATCTGGCTGAACCGACACACCGAATGGACCTGGAAACACATTTACGAGTGTGAGGCCGAAATGTGTCGGCTGGCTGCGTTCTGGAAAGACAACGAAGATAAGCGCGATCACCACCTTGAAGACCTTCTCAAACAGGCGGCCAGAGAATTAATGCTCATGTCGGCCTCAGACTGGCAGTTCCTTATCTCTACTTTTGCCGCGCGTGACTATGCCGAGATGCGAATTAGCAATCATTACTCCGACTTCAAACGGCTTACTGACATCGCGAACAGACACATCGCCGGTGAGATTATCCCCAACGGTGATTGGCAGTTCTTGATCGACTGTAAAGATCGGGATCGTTTGTTTAGTAATCTGGAGATTGATTGGTTCGCCAAGGTCGATTTCCCCGCTTGAGTCTGATATCTCCTGAGTTCCGGCCTGTTGTTTTTTTGTTGCGAATCGACGGCTCAACTGCCATGAGTTCAACATGACTGTTGTAAAACTGGCAGAAAAATGCCCTCATTGCAAAGAGCCGATTATTGCTGGGGCTACCAGATGTAAACACTGCCATGCCGACCTGACTCCCTCAACCAGAAAAAACTCCCCAACCAAAAAGCTCGATAACTTCCGCACCGGATTCCTAACGGGTCTCCTGTTTTCCCTTGTAATCGCCCTTATGAGCTGGCTTCACTTTACTTCTTAGTTAGCTTTCTGGGTCATCGCAGTTAGACCACTATTCGGGTTGCCACGCTAACCCCCTGCGAAACATAGCCTTACGTAGTCATTCGTGGCTAACGAACGAGCCGGATCTGCCGATAATTGTTATATTAGTGGGTTTCTCTGCCGTATAGTGCGGAAAGAGTCCAGAACTAACAAACAGCAAAGTTGCAATTGGATGGGGCACAGACATTTCAGTCTGTCCGTTTGAGGAAACTGATGATTCAATTTTTGACGCGATTATCGATTGGCAGACGTATCACTCTACTGAGCCTGGCGTCCGCGTTTATGGCCACTGCATTAATCCTACATTATTTCCCGTCCCAGTTCAGCGAAAGCCGCTACAGCAATAAGGATGCTTCCGATCACGCCCTGATGCAGGTCCTGACCCAACTGTCTATAGCAGCTATTGCCGTCGATGATACAACAATCCTGAATGCTATCTTCCGATCTGCAGAAGAAAGCGCTGACCTTGCTTTCGCTATTCTGATCGACGCTGACGGACATATGAGATTCCGCCACGATCCTGCCGGAATACTCGGCGAACACAAACCGATCAAAGTCTTCGATGGTGCGCTGGGATATTCACGTCTGGGGAACGTTGATTTACACGTAATCGAACCGGTCCCGTGCAACTCCGAATATACTCAGGGAAGAATGATTGTCGGAACCTATCTGGATCAGACCCATGATCAAGTGGCTTCGACAAAGCTGGCTGTCTTCACTGTGGCCGGTATTTTTCTTTGTATAGGAGTACTGATCGCATTTGGGTTAGGTCGACTCACGACTAAGCCGCTGGGCCTTTTTGTAGATGCTGCTGAGAAAGTGGCCGAGGGTAACTACGACATCGGTGAACTGGCTACCGTAACACCGGAGTTGAACGTTCTTGGGGATGCCTTCCAAAAAATGGCTTCGCAGATTAAACAGCAGATGATAGATATCAGGGAAAGTGAGAATCGATACCGGTCCGTTGTTGAATATGGTGGAAACGGAATCCTGGTGCTCTGCAAAAATCAGATAGTATTTGCCAATGCTATGGTAAGCAAGATAATTGGATACGAGGACCATGAGTTTTCGCGTCAAAACCCGCTGAATCATATTCATCCCGATGACAGAAGAGCTGTGATTCGCTCCATGTATAAGCCCAATCGAGAAAACACAACGCCCATCACGTGGGAATGTCGCGTTATTGACAAAGAAGGGGAAATTCGCTGGATCAAGGGAACCGGCGCTTCAATTGGCTGGGATGGCAAAGCTGCAGCCCTGGTGTTTATCAGCGATATCACGACAAAAAAACGGGATGAAGACGCCCTTCGATTCACCCGGCATTCGATTGACAGAATATCTGACAGTGCCTTCTGGGTCGACAGTGCGGGAAGACTTGCTCACTTCAATCAGGCAGCGGGCGACTTGGTCGGTCGCAATCGAGATGAAATGAAGGATCTGAGATTCTACGATCTTGATCAGCATCTCACTCGCTCCACATGGCAACAATTGTGGGAAAAGGCTGTGCTGCAAGGCCATTTCTCTTTTGAGTCTGACTTTGTTACCCCCAAAGGACACGATCTGCCGGTGGAGGTGTCCGTTAACTACCTGAAATTCAATGATAGTGAATACAGTTTTATTATGGTGCGCGACATCACTGAGCGCAAGCTTTCCGAAAACCGACTGCAGGAGCACCTGCATTTTCTCCAGACATTGATGGACACGATTCCCGACCCAATTTTCTATCTCTCGTCTGACCGAAAGTTCCTCGGATGTAATAGTGCCTTTGAGGAGGCTCTGGGCAAAGAGAGATCAGCTATTATTGGATCGAAAACAATTCAGGTCTATGGTCCTGAAACGGGCGACCTGATTCATGCCTCCGACCGTTCCGTCCTGGCGTCGGGCAAAACCAAAAGAATAGAGTTATCGCTGGCACAAGCAAGCGGTGAACTTCGGGAATTCGCTCTACACGAGGCAGCTTTCCGGGACGCCGATGGTAACATCGCAGGTCTGGTGGGTGTTATGAACGATATCACCGACCGCAAGAACATGGAACAGGCCCTTCGGGAATCCGAAGAAAGGCACAGGTCGATTGTCGAAAACGCGGGAGACTCGATAGCACTGATAGATATGGAATCACTGTCCTTTGTCGAGTTTAATGGTCGCGCCCACGAAGATCTCGGCTACAGTAGAAACGAGTTCTCTTCGCTGACACTTGCGGATGTCATTAATGAGTTTTCACCAACACAGATCAGAGAACGATTAGAGTCAGCAATATCCGGCGACGTGATAGAGAGATTTGAGGCACAGGCTGTTACGGCTCAGGGCGAGATTCGCGATTTGCAGCTTACCATGCGACACCTGGTTATTTCCAATAGACAGTACTTCAGTACCATATGGCAGGATGTCACGGATAGAAAAAACTGGGAAACCAAGCTGCAGCAATTGGCCGAATATCCACGTGGGAATCCGAACATGGTACTCAGCATGACCGGGGAAGGCCAACTCATTTTCAATAATCCAGCGGTCGAGTCCACTCTCAAATCGCTCGACCTGACCCTCGACCAAATGTGGCAAATCCTACCCGACAATTTCCTCGAAATGATTCGAGGCTGTCTTGACTCCGGAGAAAGTTCAATTCCGATTGAATCACGATTCGGGAATCGCTCATGGCTGTGGATGATTGCACCAGTTAAGGGTCAGTCTGTGATTCATGTGCACGCCATTGACATTTCGGACCGGATTGACTCAGAGGAGCAAATGCGCAAGCTGTCGGCAGCCGTACAACAATCGCATAATACGGTAATAATAACCGACACGACCGGCCTGATCGAATACGCCAATCCCCAATTTCAGGAAGTGTCCGGCATGACTCTGGACGAGGTCAAAAAACTTGAGGTCAGTATTGTCAAGTCAGGAATCGAAGGTCCCCGTGAATACCAAAGGATTTGGGAAGCAATTGAAATAGACAGATTCTGGACTGGCAATCTCAAGAACCGGACCATAAGCGGAGGCTACTATTGGGCCCGCGAAGTGGTTTCACCAATATTCGACAAGGACGCCGAAATCATCGGATACCTGTTTATAGGACAGGATATTACTAAAGAGATTGAGATGCAGCAGAAAGTGATTGAGTCAGATAAATTGTCTGCAATCGGCATGCTTGCCGCCGGAGTTGCGCACGAATTCAAGAATTACCTCGGCGGTATAATCGGCAATGCGTCCTTTGCTCTCGATGATATCGATTCCGAAAATGGACTGGACCTGGCGCGAGAAACACTCGAGCAGATAATCTCGCTCGGTGAAAGAGCCAACGATGTTGCTATGTCGCTGCTTACATATTCACGTGCAAAACCGGAAGAGGTGGGCAGCGAAAACCTGAAGCCGATTATCGATAAGTCCATTAGTCTGGTGGAAAAGGAAATGAGCAATCTCAATATTGAGTTAGCGTTCTACCATGAAGATGTTCCGCCGGTAAACGTCTCCGCCAGTAAGATTCAGCAACTTCTCTTAAACCTGCTTATCAACGCCCAGCATGCCATAAAAAAACATGGTGTTATCACGATTGCATTGATACGTGATGGAGATAGTATTCAGATCAAAGTGGGTGATAGCGGGAGCGGAATTGCTCAATCAAACCTGGTCAGAGTATTCGATCCTTTCTTCTCCACAAAAGGGGTCTGGGGCAAAGATGAAGTAATTGGAACCGGTATGGGGCTGGCCATTTGCCGCAATATTGCTCGTGAACATGACGGTGATTTGACCGCCAAGTCAATTGTCGGGATGGGTACCACCTTTACCCTGTCACTGCCGGTTAGCGACGAGTTCTGCTCCGGTGAGGCTCAAGAAAAATCGGATTGCGAAAGGAACGTATTTCTGTTCAGTCTTGATAACGCAATCGCTGCAAACTATTTCAAACAGGGCATACCATTGAACATCTCTATTCAGCTGGTTGATAATATTGATCAGATTCCCCAGAATCTCGCCCAAAACTGTGATTTTGTAATATGTGATGCCAGGTTTACCGGTAAAGTGGAACTCTACAAAACTGGTGAAATATGCAGACGGACGCATGTACCATATGTGATGATAAACTGCGGTTCCATGGAGTATCAACTCAGCGATCTCTATGATTCGGCCGCAGCCTGCTTTAAAGAAACTGCCGCCCTCAAAAGGATACTTGAAACAACGCTGGAGACTAACCCGATATCGGAGTGATCATGCGTTCGGTTTGGGCTTGATGCTTACAATCACGCGAGTGATTCGCTGCCCTTCAACATCCTTTACTTCAAACTCAAAGTCATGCCACTTAATTTTCTGACCTTCATCGGGGACCGATCCGACCAGATCATAAATCAGTCCGCCGACCGAATCAAATTCAACCTGTTCAAACTCCCGGTCAAAATAATCCTGCAATTTTTCCACCATCAGACTGGCCGTAACAAGATATCGTCCATCGGGAAGTTTGACGATATCATCCTCCTCCCAGTCATGTTCATCCTGAATCTCGCCGAATATCTCTTCAATAATATCCTCCATCGTCACCACCCCGGAGACGCCTCCGAATTCGTCTAACACAATGGCAATATGTTGGCGTCTTGCCTTGAACTCGGCCAGAAGTTCGCCAATAACTTTGGTCTCAGGGACAAAATACGGCTTTCTAAGATACTCCGTTATTAAGAATTTCTCACCGGGGCCAGGCATACGATTGAACAGGTCTTTTACATAAAGCAGCCCGATAACCTTATCGATACTCTGCACATAAACCGGAAAACGAGAGTGGCCATCACGGTACACAAGATCACGAATTTCCTGGAAGGACATCGACTTTTCGATGGCCGTAACATCCATGCGCGGTATCATGATTTCTTTTACTATGGTTTGATCGAGTTGGAATATATGCCCAATCATCTCCCTTTCATCGGCTTCGACAATTGTCTCTGCGATACCGGCCTCATCCGCGAGGGTTTCAATAGCCCGCTCGACAATTTCCTCTTTGTCTTCTTCGGAAATCTTTTTGTCTCGACTCGCTCGGACCATCGCCCCCCGATACAGAACCAGAAGTGGCGCAAAAAGTCGATAGACAATTCCAAGAAGCCATAGATAGCGTATCATTCCTGGACCAATCGCTTCCATCGACGACCTTCGAGGCAGATATTCAACTACCAACAGATAGACCAACCAGATCACGGCCAGTAACAATCCTACGGCCAGAATCTTCCACTGACCTCTCAGAATACTTTCAGCGATCAGATCCAGCCCCAAAAAGGTAACGATGATCAAAACAAAAGACTTATAAATAACGGCAATCTGGCTAAAACTGCGGGGATCGTCGGCCAGCTTTTTCAACACCGTTCGGTGCTTCTCGCTCAGTCCGGGTTCCAGTTCCTCAACATCATCGGGATCAATATTGATGGCCAGAGAATAAACCGAAATAATGTAGGCACTGACCAAACCTGCGACAACTATGAGCCCTTCAATAAACGACCAAATCATTTTGTGTACACCTTCGCGAGTATTTGCGACTCTCGCTTTTTCATAATGCGTTCATCACCAATACGGATATGGTCGTAACCAAAAAGGTGCAGAAATCCGTGGCATGTAAGTCGAATAATTTCCTCCGAGAGATTGCCACCATATTCCCGAGCCTGACGCCCGGCAAATGGTACCGAAATATAGACTTCTCCAAAAGTCCCACCCTGCTCTTTGATATCGTCAATGTTGAATGACAGCACATCGGTCGTTGTATTCTTGCCCCTGAATTTCTCATTGAGGGATTTTATCTTTCGATTGGTGACAAAGATCAGATTCACGGAACTACTACTGTCAGGCTCAGCCTCTTCTTCGGCAACAACCTCAAATAGTTTTGTAATTCGCAACCGAGGCAGACGCACTTCAGTCTCTTTGAAAATACGTAGTTTCACGTTAGTTATCGGTCTCTTCCTTTTTGGGGTAGTCGATACGATGGTGGAAAGCTCCGATTAGAACTTGCGCAAAGGCATCTTTGATTCTGGCCAGGTCGCGGAGCGTTAGCGGGCATTCATCGAGTTCCCCCGACTGGAATCGCTCATCAATAATGCGCTGGATAAGATTGTTGATTCGGGCCGGTTTGGGATCATCAAGAGTGCGCGAAGCTGCTTCAACGGCATCAGCGAGCATCGCTATGCCGGTTTCTCTGGTCTGCGGTTTCGGCCCGGGATACCGGAATTTGTCCTTGTCTACTTCACTATCGCTCTCTTTCATCGCCTTGTTGTAGAAATACATCTGTACCATCGTCCCGTGGTGTTCTTCGATAAAATTCAGAACGTCATCGGGAATGTCATGTGTCTCACCAAGCAAACGTCCTTTCTTGACATGCGAAGAAAGAATTATGGATGACATGGTTGGGGTCAGCATTTCATGTTTTGATTTGATACCCAGCTGATTCTCCACAAAGTACTCCGGTATTTCAATTTTGCCGATGTCGTGGTAATAGGCACCAACCCGAGACAAAAGAGAATTCCCACCTATTGCTTTGGCAGCAGATTCTGAGAGATTGCCGACGATAATAGAGTGATGGTAAGTTCCGGGCGCTTCCATGGCCAGTCGTTTTAACAATGGATGATTCATGTCGGACAATTCCAAGAGTGTGATATCGGTGGTAATACTAAACAGAGATTCAAACACAGGTAAAACACCAATCACAAGTAAAGACGAAATCACGCCGTTTAGAATGCCAAAACCAACTTCCGACATCAAATCCGTGCCGGGGATCAACTTCAGGTTTTCCACGATCACGATAAAGAATACGTACGCCGCTGCAGTGAAGGTCATGATCCTAAAAAAGTGCGACCGGCGCCTGACTCTTCGTGAAGCGAAAGCGGCACTCATACCGACCGTCACAACCATAAGAGCCAAATCGAAATCAAATCGATGCATCACCCCCAACAGCATAGCCAAAACTATCGTCGCCATCACGCCAACTTCGATGTCGAACAGGATTGTCAATACAATCGGCGCGAATGCCACCGGATACAGATATCCCGACAATTCCCACCGATCAACCAGCTGCATTAAGAACAACTGGGCGGCGAACACCAGAAGAATGGCAAATAACTTTTGATTGGAAGCAAAAAGCTCTTTTCTAAAAAACTTCAGGAACGCAAAGAGCAGCGACAATACAGCAAAGACTAACGCGATTCTGGCCAGGACAGGAAGGAAGGGTGTGATAAACCCACTCTTTGCAGCCTGGCTTCGCAACAGTCGGGTCATTTCTTTCAGTATCTGTTCCTGCCGATGATCGATTCGCTGCCCGGAGCGGATAATGATATCACCCTGGTTGACCAGTTCCTTTACATTCGAAATTTGCTCTAATTCTCGAACAATACGAGCCTCGTACTCAAGAATATTGACTCGCAAATTGGGACGAATGAAACTTCGGCCTACCAGGTAGTGATACTCAACATCTATGGAGTCGGTAGTGTACAGCTGATTAAGAGCCGTCAAGAACTTTACATTGGCTCCGGCCAGTTGCTGAAGCCGATCACGAACATAGATATTCTCTTTTGAGCCGCGTCGGATTAGAATACTCTTGTTGGGAGTAGTCGGTATTACGGCGTTGTCGGGCAACACACCGATATCATAGATCACTCCTCGGTAGATACTTCGAATGCGTTCTGCCACGGAGTCGATATCCGGGACAAGTAGCGTCTGCCTGATGGCTGCCTCGCTCAACAACAGGTAACGATCCGATATGATATTTACAAACTCGGCCATTTCAGAGGCATCCAGACTATCCTGACCGGCGCGCAGCGAATCAACAAATTGCAGCATCAGCGTCAGGGCCGTTTCCACCTGAATCAAAACTGAGGTGTCACAATCAATAACAGGCGGTGCCGCCATCCGGACTACTTCCTTCTCCTCTTGTAATTCTCGCTCTGTTTTGAAGAGTGTGATCGGGAAAGGCGCGATTATATCGTCATAAGATACTTCGCCCCGCTTAGGCATATCAAGAGGATCATAGAGAGACTCTCCCGGATACAGAACTACGATCAAAGCAGTAGCAACGAGCAGATATGAGACTCTCAGGACCTTGCTGCGGGTCGAACGAGTAGGAATCTGCCGGCTCTCGGTTTGTACCTTGAGAAGCCGCTTGATTCGGCGTTTAAGTTTTAGAATGAAAGAAAACATGGAGTCAGGATCCGTCCTGTACTATTTCTCCCGTTTTGACCGATCATAACGGTCGTATGCTTTGATTATCTCCTGCACCAGTCTATGCCTGACGACGTCTCGCTCGGTCAGGTTGACAAACGCAATTCCCTTTACGTTCTTCAACACCTTCTGAACTCTAACCAATCCAGACTCTCGGCGATCCTCCAGATCGATCTGTGTCACGTCACCGGTAATAACCGCTCGTGATTTCTCACCTATCCGGGTCAGGAACATCTTCATTTGTGCACTGGTCGTATTCTGAGCTTCATCCAATACAACGAACGCCTCGTTGAGGGTTCGCCCGCGCATAAACGCAAGCGGCGCGATTTCGATGATCCCGTGTTCAAGAAGCTTGCGGATTTTGTCCGGCTGAAGCATATCATACAAGGCATCGTAAATGGGGCGCAGATACGGATCGACCTTGGCTCTGATGTCTCCCGGCAAAAAACCCAGCGACTCACCCGCTTCAACTGCCGGTCGGGTGAAGACTATGCGATTGACTTTCTTGGCCTTGAGTTCGGCCACCGCCATTGCTACTGCCAGATAGGTCTTGCCCGTACCGGCCGGACCGATCGCGAAAACAATATCGTGCCCGTCAACGGCCTCAACATATTTTGACTGTCCAACCGTCTTCGGTTTGATTGCTTTTTTAAGGGCGTTGGTCAGCAGAGACTCGGTCGAAATCTCTTCAGCCGGACCAAATCCATTTTCCTGAACCATACCGACAGCATAATTCAAATACTGTTCGGTAATAGCATCACCCTGCTTTACCCGTGTAACGAGATCGCCCAATAGTCGGTACACTCTGTCGACCTCTTCGTGCGATCCCTCAATCAAGACAATCTCCCCACGGGCAACAATCTTGCACGAGAAACGTGACTCCATTATCCGGAGAAACATATCGTTCTGGCCGAACAACAAACGCTGATCCAGCCCTTCCACCGAATAGCTGCGCGAAGTTATTTCCTGACTACTAATATCCATATGATCCTGTGATCAGGTATCTTCCTCTCTGTTCTTCTTTATTATTAGCCCCAGTTCGTCCAACTGCTCCTGATCGATTGCGGATGGTGAACCATCCATAAGCGAAGCTGCGTTGGCTGTTTTCGGAAAAGCAATTACGTCGCGAATATTGGTCTTGCCCGTCATCATGGTAACTAATCTGTCCAGCCCGATGGCTATCCCGGCATGCGGAGGAGCGCCATACTCCAGAGCCCGCAGAAGGAAACCAAACATCCGTTCAGCCCGGGCATCGTCAATTCCCAGAATACTAAGAACTTTTTTCTGGAGGTCACTGCGATTAATACGTTGACCTCCCGAGGCCATTTCCGTCCCATTTATGACAAGATCGTACTGAGAAGCAAGAGCGCGTCGCCACGGATGATTCATGTCGCCACCGGACAGCGAAGAGGAAAAGCCCTCGTCGATAAGCGACAAGTCCTTCTCCAATGGGTGTGATACAATATTATGCATCGCTGAGAAACTGTCGGTCTCTTCATCGTAATCAAACAGAGGGAATTCTGTCACCCAGAGCATCTTCCATTGCTTTTTATCTATCAACTCGTGCTTTTTCCCCAGATGAATCCGGAGTTGTCCGAGTATTTCTTCGGTCTTACCCGTTTTATCAGACACGATAAAAAGTGCGTCACCTTTGCCCACCTGCGCCGTTTCGATGAGTTTGTCTTTAACTGATTCGCCGATAAATTTCAGAATTGGTGATTTATCCACTGACTCCGTACGCAAAACATAAGCAAGGCCACCGGCCCCAAATTTCTTTGCCAGTTCAGTGAGTTCATCGACCTGTTTGCGGGAGTATGAGCCTCCCCCTGGTAACACTATCCCTTTTACGACACCACCCGAAGCTACGTTGTCGGCAAAAACTTTAAAGTCACAGCCTGCCACAACCGATGACAGGTCCACCAGTTCCATATCAAAGCGAAGATCCGGTTTATCTATCCCCCAGCGTGACATCACTTCGTCATAAGTATATCGCGGAAACGGAGTCGCAACTTCTACATCTAACATTTTTCCGTACAGGTGCTTTACCAGATCCTCAATCACAGTAAACACATCATCAGGAGTAACAAATGACATCTCCATATCAATCTGCGTATGCTCCGGCTGACGGTCACCCCGAAGGTCCTCATCGCGAAGGCACCGGGCGATTTGGAAGTACTTGTCGAAACCGGAGATCATGAGAATTTGCTTAAATAGCTGCGGTGATTGCGGCAACGCATAAAACCGACCGTTGTAAACTCGGCTCGGGACGACATAATCACGGGCGCCTTCGGGAGTGGACTTTATCAAGAGGGGTGTTTCGATTTCATAGAATTCCAGTTCACTCAAGTAAATCCGAACAGCAAGAGTGATCTCATGTCGAAAGCGAAGCCGCTCCTGAAACGGAGAACGTCTTAGATCAAGATAGCGATACTCCAGGCGCAATGTTTCCCCCGCCGAGGTTTCGTCAGTAATCTCAAACGGAGGTGTTTTGCTCTCCGACAAGATATAAAATTCAGCTGCTTTCAGTTCCACTTTTCCGGTCGCCAGGTTGGCGTTAGCAGAACCCTCTTCTCGGGCCACAACTTCGCCTATCACGGCCACGACAAACTCGGATCGTGTCCGGGTTGCTTCGGCCAGCATTTCATGGTTAAATGTCTCAGGATTTATAACGACCTGTGTAATACCATATCTATCCCGAAGGTCCAGAAACAACAGCCCGCCGAGATTTCGGTAGCTATTCACCCAGCCATTCAGGCATACGTTTCCGCCCTGGTTTTCTTCTCTTAGCTCACCGCAATTATGTGTTCTCTTAAGTTCCGTATACGGCTTCACAGCGCCTCTCTAACTTCATGTTACATACCTAATTATCGGCAGATTTCCACCTTGAGCCCATCGGCCAAGCAGGCAAATTATCACCCCAAATTAGCCGTCTATGGCCAATAAGTCAAGTGCTCTCAAAAACTTAGAAAATGTAATCAGCGACCGTCTCAGGTACGCAAAATAAATAAAACCTGTCGATAGCTACGCGACAACTATTGCCAGTGCCGTTCTTGCAGAAATCACGCTTACCGTCTATATTGGCGGCTTGGTTGAAGAATATTGCAGACTGGAGAGATTGAGTTTCGTGATAGTATCCTGTCCCGGAAGTAAGCTTACCGCGTGTTGTGCCCCGTCGGGTCTTCAGACCCACGGGAATGCCATGATTTCGTGGGGAGATATAAAGATCACCCCAGCACAAGTTGTGTTAGCCACTTGTGGCGCGGAACACCAGCGCCGGTCTTTCACAAATACGACGGATGACAGTCACTTAAAGTAGTCGGTAGAAGCTCCGATAATAGGACAATATGAATCTTTCGAGATACATGACCGAGGCAGCAGTGAAGCTGGAGATGGTTACAGCTATTGAACCGCTCGAAGAAGGCGCTTCAAAAGTAAGATGGCTGCAAGACAGTAAAGAGAAAATACTCGATGAGTTGATCTCGGTGCTTGAGGCTGGCAACCGGATCGGCAACCGCACCAAGCTACTGCTTGACTATGTTAACCGTGAGAAAAAGGCAACCACGGGAATTGGTCATGGAATCGCCATTCCACACATTCGTTCCATGCAGGCAAAAGAGTTCATGATGGGTTTCGCGCGGTCCACGGCAGGATATGACTTCGATTCTCTCGACCAAAAACCGGCCCACTTGTTCTTTGTCATGGCGGCTCCACCGTATGATGATAATTTTTATTTGAAGGCATTCAAATCGCTGTCTGAGATGCTTCAGTTTGATACCGTGCGCGAGCAACTAATGCAGGTTACCTCCCCCGGAGAAGTCATCCGAATTATTCGTTCTCACGAGTAGTCTGATCCCAGTGGGCGGCAGGCGTCCTCGCCTGCCCCTCTTGTCTCGCATCCACGGACGGGCAGACCGGGAGGTCCGCCGCGCACTAATCCGACCCCTAAAAAAAACAGACCGACATGGAACAAACCAATGCCGGCCTGATTGCTATACCGATAGTATCGGCATTTTTCTATGGACAGACGCCCGGAGCCGGTCCTCCGCCAAACAGGTAATCTACTATGAACGTAAGATCAGAGATGTCGATCTGCTCGTCGGGTGACGAATTGACATTGCCCTCTTCTATACAGGGTGGAGCCGGCCCTCCTCCGAAGAGGTAATCGACCAGGTAGGTCAAGTCAGAAATATCTACCTCATCGGCCGCATCACCGTTGATATTGCCCCGGTCACCAATACAGCATCCGGTCGAGGGGGTGAGGAAATGGTAAGTCTCGGTCGACCAGGTTTCACCGCCGCCCAGATCATGGGCCTTTACTTTCCAGTGGTACAATGTATCGTTGTCCAAAGTCAGAAGCGGAGTCAGGCTTGTATCAGTCAGATAAGTGTATTCCAGGTATGTCCCAAAAGCGGGGTCGAGTGAGACCCAGAATGAGTAATGGGTCGCCAGATCGACCGGATCCTGATCAACGGTCGACTGCCAGTTAAAAATTATGCTTTCGCCCTCAACCAGCATTTGGTATCCGTCGGCTGGACTCAACAGGCTGAACGGATCGGGCGGTTGGTTGACTGCGTTTACCCAGAACGAAGCCGAATCTGTCCAGGCTGAGAATTCGTAACCATCGGTGCAGCGGCTGCGCCATAAGAACCGGGCATCCTCGGTGAGCGACGTACTAACACTCCAGGTCGTGGAGACACCTCCATCGGGAACAGACGAGGCCGAGGCAACAAGGTTAGTTAGCGCATCGTCCGAATAGACTTCGAATTCATATGTGAGAATATCCTCCTCAGCATCATCACCACTGAAAACGACCAGTATCGGCGTGGCCGAACTCACCAGGGCCTCACCGAGGGGACTGATCAGGTCACCAACCAGCGGCGCGCTGTTCATTCGGAAGGCTAATTGCTTCCAGGCAGACCAGGTAACACTGTTGAATACCCGAACCTGGAAAACATATGATTGGCCGGTTTCCAAAGAAAGACCGGCATAGGTAACCGAGGTATCGGATCCTGAGAAAACCGTCGGAGACCACATATTGTCATGGTTATTGCACAGTGTGCCGGTACCGACTTTGACTTCATACTCCACCTGGCTGTTTGTGGTGGTGTCGCTGCTGCTCCAGGCAAAATTGGGAGTCGCGCCGACTACGTTCATCAGCGACACTTCACCGTTGATATCAACAGCATTAACGAGCGGGTTAAGCGATATTGTGTCGACACTAAAAACACTCATAATCCGATCAAAAATCGTGTCGGGAGTGGCGTAACCAAGATGCTCGTAACTACCCGAGATCGCTTCAAAGCCGAATGAAAAGAAGACAAGTTTATAAGCGCCCACATACGAGAGAGCCGAGGTTCCCCCGGCCGTGGTGAATTCTACATCCGACCCATTTATGGCGGTGATTACTTGTTGTTCGGTCTGTCCGTGCTGCGAATGATACAAAAGATTGAATCCATCACCCACAGCCGAACCGGCCTGACCAAAGTGAACAGGCGAAAAATAAACAGAATCGTATGAAGCGCGAAGATAATTGTTGAGAAAGGATTGGTCCGAAACATCAAGCTGCCCGGCAATCGACTGACCGGTCAGAAAGAGATTTCCTCCATTGTCTAGAAAATCCTGGATGGCTGTAATATCAACTGCCGAGAGAATATTCGGCCGCGCTTCACCGATCAACCATATCACCGTCTCATAGTTCTGAAGCTGTGCCCCGGAAGGAGAACCGGAAACAGATTTGTCGTGCAAGTCAAACGGGCGGGCGCGATTGAATAGCTGGGTGGTGTAATATGTCTCGGTCGAACCGCCGTTGTCATCATCGACTACCAGTATCTCCGGTTCGCCGATATGAAGCTGCATACCGTATACTGCATCGCCACCCTGGTCTGAGGATATCGCGAGAAAGAACGAATCGATACACGGTATGAAATCTGCCGAAACAGTAAATTTGATCGGGTCGGCTGGACTGTTTCCACCGGTTCCGCCGTCGCCGGCAATGGTACCGACATTCACCGAAGGAATATCAAAGAAGATATCATTGTTGTCGGCTGTCATCGAGCCAGTCGTGTTATCGGCCGACAGCCAGAGGTTTTGCAGCGTAAAAGTGAATATTAGCGTCTCCCCTGCCTCAGCATATCCGTTGCCGTTACCGAATTCGGCGTCTGAGAAAGAATAATTCTGCAAACCAAAGCGGGGTCGTGAGTAATTGATGTCAAAATTGCAGTACATAACCGAATCGGACTCGGAGATATCCCAGACAGCCGTCTTGGTCTGAACTCCAAAATAGGCGCGCGTGTTTGGTGTAGTCAGGTCATCGAAAGCATCCTGCGTACCCGAGTGCCAGACATCGCCACCATCACCGCTATTGCCGCCAGTCTCCAGATTCAGCTGGAAAAGACCGTCGGCCTGCTCGATATCGACCAGCCGGTGGTTTTCATCGGTGTTGCTGCTCATAGACTCATCGATGTGCATAATCAATAGCCCCGAACCGGGAATACCGAAGTCAGAGCCGGTTTTCCGGCGATTTTCAATCAGGAAGTACTGTTGGCCAACGGTTCCATTCTGCCAGAGCCGGTAGGCAACAGGATTATCATAAGAGGATGGTATTTCAACGTCGGCCATATTGCTGGATACATTGGTCAGTGAAAGGAAGCCTACTTCCTTTTTGCACCAGGCTTCGAAAAAGGCAGGGTTGCGCCCGCCGTTGTTCCAGCTTCCACCAGCCATCAACGACCAGTTACCAATTCCGGCCGAAGAGTAGTCGGTGTCGTAGAGGTCAGGAAGGCCGATGAAGTGCCCGTATTCATGGCAGTATACACCCATCGTGGAAAGAGCGCCTCCGGCGTCTTCTTCCGGTTCGGCCGTATAAGAGCGGACGTTGATACCGTCGAGGTTCATGGTATAGGACATCACCCAGGCGTGGGAGTGGATGTCGTTAACGTTGCCGGTCTGCTCGCGACCGGGACCGGAGTGGACAACAAAAACACCGTCGCACCAGCCGTCGCCGTCATTGTCAAACTGCGAGAAATCGACGTCGATGTCGGCCATTGAGATGGCGTCCTCGGCCATTCTCTGGGCATTCTGAGGATAGGAACCAAAACCATACTGCCCATCGACATAGTAGGCATACGTTTGTGGCAAACGGTACCACCCAACCACAACGCCTTCGAGATGGAAGTTACCGTATGAATTGTCCAGATAAAATTCGGTCATCGAGTAGTGGTTGTCATAGTCGTTGGTCGAAAAGAGGAGTTGATCGAAATCTGCCGGCGTTGAGTTGAAAAAATCAGTCGAGGGCTGATCGACAAAATCAGCCAGAACGACGAGAACACGAAAGGTATCAACAGCCGCAGGATGGGCTAATCTCAGCGAGGTCTGGCGGGCCTTGAATGACGCAGCTTCCGGTCCGGGTGCAAAGACACCCTTTTCCCTGGCCTTTTTCATGTCCTGGACATATTCCTCCAACTGGCCAGATGATCGCAGGGTCTCAAGAAGATCTGGCGAAGGAGAAACGGCCAATACATTTACGGTCGTGAAACAAAGAACAAAAATGGCGATTAATGTTCGGGTGAGGTGAGGAATACAATGGGGACGTCGCTTCTGTAACAAACTTTTTTCCTCCTTGGTGTAACTTGCAGTATCTTTGGTAGACAAACAAAAGATAATTCTAAATCAATATTTGTCAATCGCTTAAAAGCCGTCCATTCTCAACAACAGTTGGGAGTCGGGGAGGTTCCCCGCCCACCTTATCTATGTTTTCGGTTTAATATGGCAGAATCTAAACTAATCGTCTGAATTGAATGGATCGACCAGTCTATAACGTCCTTTTGCGTATTTGACCGGCCTGATTTTGACAAAAGCGTTGGATCGCCAGGCCTCTGTTTCCGACGTTACCCCTGAGTCCCCGCCCCCGGCCCCAATTTGATAAAACTCATCAAGGCAGATAACAACATGAACGGCTCTATTGTTGGAGATTGAGAAAAGAAGCGCCCCTTCGGCGGGAACTGTTATCTCTTTGTCGGCAAATAGATTCCAAAGTCCATTGGCGGTCAGATCCCGGTCTTCTCGGATCAGACCGATACTCTTAAGACACTCTACTACCAATCCGGAGCAATCGAATCCCGAGGGATCATCCCCACCCCAGATGTACGGCCTACCCAAATAGCTCAGAGCGGTATGAATAAACCAGCGACGGGCGGACCGACATTGTCGGTTTGAATTCTCCTTAACCATAAGGAAAGTGCCATCTCAGTGTTCATCACCAAATCTGGCGCGGATTTGTTGCGTTAGTTATTATTGCATTCAGTCAAATAGACCCCCAGCAGTACCAATCCACCGTCGATAGCCGCAAAAAGCATAAGACGAACAGTAATCATTTTGATAAGAAAGCAGGTAGCCCCGCACTTATTAGGGTGCAGGGCTGAATTTTCGTTAGTGAAAAAGGGTAGCTATACCTTCGTCCGTTAGTGGCCGTGACCTTCGTGACCCATGTTATGGGCCTTACCCTTCAACATCATCTCTTTCTGCATCTTTTCCAACTCGGCGTTGGTCCTGTCGGTGAAGGCATGGATTTCTTTCACCAGAG
>JAUXBO010000157.1 GCA_030619345.1 Candidatus Zixiibacteriota bacterium
CTGAGGTCCCGTAGAAACCGGCCACCTCCCCGCCGCCGGAACTTTGAACTTGACAACTATAAGAAATGCCATAACTTACCGATCACAATAGAGTAAGTTATGAACTTTTTAATCCCCTGAAGGTGGTGAGTGACCCTGACTGGAGTAATAGTACGCGACGATGAATCATTTGAAAGAGCGCTTCGGCGTTTCAATAAATTCTGCGAAAAAACCGGTATTCTTTCTGATATAAAAAAGCATCAACATTACGAGAAACCCTCAGAAGCGAGGAAACGTAAATTGGCCGCTGCAAAGCGCAAAGCGCGCCGCGCCAGATTGCATCCCCGGAAAACCAAATAGAACGTATGTCACTTTTAGATAGAATTGACAGCAACCTGATTACGGCCCTTAAGAGCGGTGAAAAAGAGAAAACAACCGTCCTTAGGGGCCTTAAATCTGAGTTGAAATACAAGCTGATTGACAAAGGCGATGACCTCACCAAGGAAGAAATCATAGCCGTCCTTTCCAGTGCGGCCAAAAAACGTCGAGAATCTATCGAGCAATTCCGCGCTGCCGAGCGCAATGATCTGGCCAACAAAGAGCAGAGGGAACTAGAAATCATAACCGAGTATCTTCCGCAGCAGTTAACCGAGGAGGAACTTCGGCCAATGGTCACCGAAGCAATCGCCGAATCAGGGGCCGACTCACCGCAGAAGATTGGGCTGGTTATGAAGATCCTGATGCCCAAAACCAAGGGTCGTGCTGACGGAAAACTGGTAAACAGACTTGTAAACGAAGCCCTGAGCAAGTAGCCGGGCAATATTCTTCCTAATTCGCATCTTAGTTAAAACTTGCAAATGAATTTGAGGACGCTCTATATTTTCCACGTAAGGAAAGCAAAGTAAATCTGGGAGAGAAATATATGAACTGGATTGATGGCGTTCTGATCGTGTTACTTCTGGCCTCGGTGATTGTGGGTTCCAAAAAAGGTCTGATAAGAGAACTTATGGCTTTTATCGTGTTTTTTGCCTCTATCATCTTGGCCGTCAACTATATCGATAATTTCGCTGTCTGGGTATACGACAAATTAGGCGGCTCTCCCCTGATTTCGGCCCTCCTCTCGTTTGTGATTTTGCTGGCCGGTTCCTATGCTGCCTTCAAGATTGCCGGTCTACTTTTCTATAAGGCGGCCAACATAAAACAGACTGGTAAAAGAGATCAAATGGGCGGCGCCTTAGTTGGATTCCTTAGAGGCTGGGTTGCTGTAGGTTTTCTCACCTTCCTGGTTTTTCTGATGCCCATGCCGGACTCTTTTTACACCGATTTTGAAGATTCTTTCTTTGGTCCTGCTATGGCCAAGACGATCCCCCTTATGTACGAAGGGACATCACCACTTCATCCACAGAGCCCGAATTTCATAAATAAGATTGAAAAAACGCTCCTGGTAGGCCCTTCCAACAGCAGCAGCGGAATTGTCAGCGAAGAGCGCGCCCAGGTTTATGAGGTTCTCTATCGACTGGAGAAGTATTTCTCTGTCGGAGATGGCAAAAGCTAACATTTGAATTTCAAACGGTACTGCTTATATTAAAACCGGTCTGCTGGACCGGTTTTTTTATTGCGGAGAGTTTTAGCACATGATTGATCGACATACACTTGACACACTGGAGTATCCCAAAGTCATAGAGGTACTAAGGGGCAAATGTCTCACACCCTATGGTCACGAGGAGATCGATAGGATCCAGCCACAGTTCAAGCGAGACATTATACAGCAAAAATTGACCGAAGTCTCTCAGCTGAAAGATATCGTCAGTTTTGGCATTCCATTTCCATTGGTACGGCTCGAAGACTGCCGGGAACTCTTAAATCGTTCTACAACTGACGGAGCGATTCTTGAGCCAAAGGAAATCCAAAAGCTGGTGGAACTTCTGCTCTCCTCGGTCTCTCTGCACAACTACGACAAAGAGGCGCGAGAAAACTTCCCTAACGTATCTGAATACCTTGATGCCCTGCGTGCTTTCCCGGAACTGGTCACGGAGATAAAAAAAACAATCGACGACAACGGAGAGATTCGTGATAACGCCTCGCCAGCCCTGAAGAGAATCCGCGCCGAACAGGCGGAGAGCCGCCAGCGTATTCTCAGCCGACTCCGAAAAATACTGGCGGGCAAAAAGAAACAGGCCGGGTGGCAGGATGATGTCGTTACCATCCGGAACGGTCGTTATGTCATCCCCATTCCGTCCGGTCAGTTCAAAGATGACATCGGCATTTTGCACGACCGGAGTCAATCGGGGGCAACGCTGTATGTGGAACCACAGGAGACGGTCGAACTCAATAATCGGATCAATCATCTGTTTCAGGAAGAAAGACTCGAAATTGATCGCATCCTGCGTGCCCTGACCGCCGAGATTGGCCTGCGAAGTATTGCGCTTCTTGAGAACTGTCGCCTGATCGGCCAGCTCGACCGCATGCACGCCTCGGCCTTGTTCTCAATTGAGATTGGCGGGCAACAACCTGAACTGGTAGATGAAGCCAGCTTCGATCTTAAGCAAATGCGACATCCCCTGCTGATTCGGCAACTCCAGAGCATAAATAATGTCGTCCCGAACGACATCAGCCTCGATAGCGCCCGACAGATTATTCTCATCACCGGTCCTAATACAGGCGGAAAGACTATTTCACTTAAGGCTGTTGGGCTGTCGCTGCTCATGGTTCAGAGCGGTCTGCACATTTCTGTTGACCGGCTTTCGACTATCGGACCGTTTGAGCAGATATTTGCCGATATCGGAGATGAGCAATCAATAGAACTCTCACTGTCAACATACTCTTCGCATATCCGCAATATCATCCATGGTCTCAAATCTATTTCCGACAGTACCCTCTTGCTCTTTGATGAGATTGGAGTGGGTACCGATCCGCAGGAAGGTTCCGCACTGGCCGAATCGATTATCCTATACGCCGCTGTCAATGGCGCCAAAATGCTCGTTACCACCCATTATTCTCAGCTCAAAACTTTAGCAACCGAACATGCGGCCATAGAAAATGCTTCTCTTGAATTTGATCGTGAGACTCTCTCCCCCACCTACCGCTTGCAGCTCGGCATGCCGGGCTCTTCATACGCGGTTGAGATCGCCGGTCGGCTGGGGATGCCCTCTGAAATATGTGACTCCGCTTCCACCCTGCTGGGTAGTTCGGAAAGATCACTGACGGCACTGATTGCCAATCTCGAAGCGGAACTGGTTCAAGTTCGATCTGATCGAGAAAAATTGACCGCGCGTTCTGTGAAAGTTAAGGAACTTCAGTCGTTCTATGAAACCGAAAACGAGAAACTACGCAAACAGGTAGATGAAGAAAAAGAAAAAGGCCTGCTTGACACACAACTGTTTCTCGATGAGACTCGTCGTGAGATAGAAAAAATGGTGTCTGAGATTCGTGAGAGTCAGGCTTCGAAAGAATCACTTCAACAATTTCATGGTCGCCTAAAAAAGCGCGGCGACGAAGTCAAGGAGCGACTCACTCGTGCCAAACAGATCGTTGAATCGGGCGGATCATTTTCAGCAGGTGATTCGGTGGAGATATTATCTCTAAACCAAAGAGGTGAAATCGAAGATTTAATAGGCAAAGAAAAAGCACGCGTACGGGTTGGGTCGATGCTGACAACCGTAGAGATTCGGAATTTACGAAAAATCTCAGCAACTTCCAGACCTGCCACGGGAGTCAAGACATCCCTGATGAACGTCGAAGAGACTGAGTCAAACCAGATCCACCTGCGAGGTATGACCGTAGATGAAGCAAAGGAGCACCTTGATCGCTTTCTGGACAGAGCCGTGATCGGCGGTCTTCAACTCGTTTACGTGGTTCATGGCAAGGGCACCGGGAAGTTGCGACGCATGCTGACTGAATACCTGAAGAACCACCCGGAAGTAAGCGAGCTTCGCCTGGGAAACTGGAACGAAGGTGGCGCGGGCGTTACCGTGGTGAAGTTAAAGAACTAAAGTTATGATTCCACAAGAAACAATCGAGCAAATACGCCAGACGACTGATATCGTCCAACTCATCGGTGAATATTTGCGTCTAAAAAAACGCGGAAGGAATCACCTGGCCGTCTGCCCCTTTCATACTGAAAAAACACCATCTTTTTCTGTCTCTGAAGACAAACAGATTTATCATTGCTTTGGCTGTGGTAAAGGCGGCAATGTCTATACATTCTTGATGGAACACGAACGGATGAGTTTTGTGGAGGCCGTTCGTCACCTGGCTCGTAAAGCCGGGATTACAATTCGTGAGGAAGCAGGGTCGGACCAGCGTCGCGAGTCCCTTGAGAGAATTGCTTACGCCAACCATCTCGCCGTCGATTATTTCCATGACCTGCTTTTCCAGTCCAAGTATCGATCAGTGCTTCAGGATTATCTGATTCAAAAAAGAAAAATAACGGACGAATCTATCAAGTGTTTTAAGCTGGGACTGGCCGGGCAAAGCTGGGATGGTTTTGTTTCACTGGCCAATTCCAAAGGGCTCGATTCCGATGATCTGGTGACGGCGGGGCTGGTTCTTAAATCCGAATCCAAAGGGAACTACTTTGACCGTTTCCGCGAACGGTTGATGATCCCCATCTTCAGCCTCAGTCAAAAACCGATAGCCTTTGGCGGACGGACGCTCAAAAAGGGAGAACCGGCCAAGTATATTAATTCTCCCGAGACACCACTGTACTCCAAGAGTATGGTTCTCTACGGACTCAATGTCGCCCGCGATTGGATTCGAAAGGAAAACGAAGTCTACGTGGTCGAAGGTTACTTCGACGTCATCTCTCTCTGGCAAGCAGGTATTCGCAATGTGGTGGCCTCTTCAGGTACGGCGTTTACTTCGCATCAGGCAAGGGTGCTGGCACGGTTTGCCGAAAAAGCATATCTATTTTTTGACGCCGACTCAGCCGGTCGCAACGCAGCCATTAAGTCAGTAGACCATCTCTATGATGCCGGACTCGATGTAATGGTAATCGATGCCCCTACCGGAGAGGACCCGGACACTGTTGCCCAGTCCAAAGGGAAAGATGGAGTACTTGAGTTGCGCGAGAAGGCGCTCGACTTCATTGAGTTTCGGGTGCAGGGAATCGATACCAGAGCTACCAGTATAATCGGCAAAGAAAAACTAGTAAAAGAATTCTCCACCGTTGGGAATAAGATTGCTGACCCTACCCGCCGATCACTGTTTTTTGAACGAGCTGAAGAACTGCTCAATGTCAAGCAGGAGCTTTTTCGGATTGCCTCCGGCCAATCGACCTCTTCCGCACCTCCACCAAATTCAAAGAGTCGAAAATTTGATCCGATCGAATTTGGATTTGTCTCTTTGCTCCTCAATGGCCCCGGCGGAATTGATCGAATATTCGAAAAGATATCACCGGAAGATTTAGATTCCAAACAACTGGCCCGGCTGTACAGCGCCATTATTACCCAATATCGCGACACGGGGGCGGTCGATATCAAACACCTTCTTGACAGCATAACCGACCGTGAGTTCATCTCGCTGATAACGGAAGTTGCCTCCAAAGAATGGCAGCCCAATACAATCGATTCCGAGCTTGTGGCTATGGTCTCTAAGCTCACTGAGAAAAAGATCCGTAAGATCGTGGCTCGTCTCAAGTCGGAGTTGTATGAAGCTGAAAAAGCAGGCAATGATAAACGAGCCAACGAAATTCTAAACGAAATCAGTGGCTACAAAATCTAATGCTCCAAAAATTACGCATAACCAACCTGGCCCTGCTTGAAAACGATGAGATAGAATTTGAATCGGGACTTTCGGTACTCACTGGAGAAACCGGTGGTGGCAAGTCGGTGATTGTCACAGCCCTTTCCCTACTTTTTGGCGCCCGCGCTGAACGGGAATTTATTCGTCACGGCGCCGACCAAACAGCAATTAGCGCCGAATTCGATTCAACCCTGCTCCCAGCTAATGTTTTAAAGAAGTACGGTATCGACAGAAACAACGCGCTACTGGTCGACCGGACTTTCTCTCGCGATGGCTCGGGCCGCGTGAGAATCAACGGCGCCAAGAGAACTGTCGCCGACCTAAAACAGCTATCTGCTTATATTGGAGAGATACTCGGCCAGCACGCGTCACAAGCATTGCTCGATGAATCAAATCATCTCGCCTTCCTGGATCGATTTGGCGAACTGGGCAGCATGCGCGACAACGTGGGCGTTGCCTACCGCGATTGGCGCAA
>JAUXBO010000304.1 GCA_030619345.1 Candidatus Zixiibacteriota bacterium
AATAGAGTAAGCTTTCGGGTGAGAAGAAGTCTGCTCGATAAGCAACTTCCATCGAAGGACGACCACAAGATTTTGATTCACTAAGGAATGGTTGACCGATCTTGAGCGCTACTGAAATTCTATTTGCGGCTATTCTTGCCGTCAACCTCGCTTTGACGTTGTTTGTTATTTTTCGACTGCGTCGTCCAAACGAGCAAGAGAATACCGGTCAGCTTTCTGAGAATCTCCTGACTCTAAAGTCTGATATCCTCGCTCGCCAAATGGAAGGTATCAACTCTCTTCGCGACACACTTGAACGAGCTAATCGGGTTCTTGATGAGCGTCTGGCCGAAGGGAACCTCAGCCTCGACCGAAGATTGGAGATGATTGGCGAGATCGAGAATCGGCTGGGACAACTTCAGCAGCAGACGACTCAGATCGAAAGTATCGGGAGTAACATTCAGTCATTATCGGAACTTCTCCGTCCACCAAAAATCAGGGGTGGTCTGGGCGAGATGCTTCTGGAAAACATGCTGGCGCAGATTCTTCCATCCAGATTGTACGAACGACAATTTCGGTTCAGCAACGGCAAGATGGTCGATGCTATAATCAGAGTCGGGGATCTGATTTTGCCGATTGACTCCAAGTTTCCACTGGAATCATATGAACGGATTCTTACGGCTGAGAGCGAAGATAAGACTGCTCAGACTGAGTTTAAGCGCACGATGAGAAAACATATTGATGACATCGCAGAAAAATATATTCAGCCACAGGAAGGCACAACCCAGATTGCCTTGATGTATATTCCAGCAGAAGCCATTTATTCCCGTTTCGTTTCGGACCTGGACAACGACGGTCTGAGTTATGCACTCTCAAAACATGTAATTCCAACTTCGCCGGGACATCTCTATGGCTTTTTGATTTCGGTCATAGAGTTGTATCGCCAGACGGCGCTATCCTCCACCGGTCGGCAGGAATTGGCGGTTGTTCTGTCAAATCTGGCCGAATCGATTGCCAATCTAAAATCACTACACAATCGACTTGAAGGTTCCATGCGCTCGGCTGCCAGTTCACTGGATAAATCAAAAAAAGAGGTCGATTCGATGGAAGCTGATGTTATCAGGCTTCGCGACCCGGCTGCCGACAGAGTGAGAGAAGACGTTTCTCACAAAGAAGCTTGACAGTTAGACAGGCTAATCTCTACATTGGGCCGTTTCAGGGTGGAACAGAATTCAAAACGCTCGATATTGAAACGGACAAACGCGGTTTAATCAAGGTCGCGGCTTTGGATGGATTTGCACGGCTCGATAACCGTTGCTAAGGCGCCGCTAAGGATTGTTGCTTCTGCTTTTGAGAACTAAAGCGTTAAGCCGCTTGCGAATTTTCATCGACTCCGGATCTTCCGGGGCCATCCTGATAAACCGTTCATAGTTTTTCATCGCCAGTGAATCCTGTCCGCGACTCTCGGCGATAAAGCCTCTCATGGCATACGGGAAAGCCTGCGAGGAGTCCAGATCAAGAACATGATCGGCCAGTGAATCGGCCACAATCAGATTTCCTATAAATTGGTTGATCACCATTAGATCAACCAGCAGGTCAGGCTCGTCCGGAGATAGTTCAACCGCTCGGCCTATGGCCGTCAGCGCTTCACGATAAGCCTGAGTATCACGCAGACAGCGATAGAGCATCTGGTAATGTAACGGGTTGTACGGTTGGGCTATAATACAGGTATCAATCTGGGGAAGAGCCAATTGGTATCTTCCGGCCCCCATGTGAATATTGGCCAGTAACGCCCTCGGTTCGGTCCAGTAAGGATGCTGCAGGATGATTTTTGGCAGCACCGAGAGCGCGTCGCTCATTTTGCCACCCGCGATCAATTCCTGGCAGCCCCGGTAGTTCAAATAGTCATGGGATCGCTTGGGAAGTTGCCACTCCCATTCATTCGCCTGATCAAAACTTTTGTTGTAGAAATAGGCATCTCGGTAGGCGTGAATTGTTGTCATGCTAAAGAGATCATGGGTGTAAGTGTATTCGTCGACATGTGCCTGCGAATTGTCGACCGATACGTAGGATGGGAGAAGTCCGATCGGAATGACCAATGCAAAGACGGCCAGAATAGCGCTCAAAGAATAGCGACTCTCGGATTTCGATGAGGCTATCAGGTAGGCAACGAGGATTCCATATGGCGTCAAGTAGGCGGTCAGACGCGGCAGGTCGAGCGGCATGGAATTGATCGGGTTAATTATGAAGATTAATATCGTACCGGAGGCAGCCATGAACAACAACGATCCTGCGGCCCGGCCCTGAAAAACAATCGCGCGCTTCCACAGCAGTATTGCCACAATTATGAACTGAGGGAACAGAATCCAGATTGACTGCAGCATGTCTCCAAGATGACGTCCGGAGAACAGACCATAATCCG
>JAUXBO010000001.1 GCA_030619345.1 Candidatus Zixiibacteriota bacterium
CCGGGTTCCTTATTACAGGCGATAGTTGCTCAATTTACAACAACGATTTTCACGATAATTCGCTTTTCGGTGTTGATGCTCTGAGCGGCCAGTATTGTCTGTTCGTCAATAACATTTTCAGTGATGACTTGCCTACATCTACCGGTTTGAGAGCCGACGGCAGTTGCACCATGTCCTATACATTGTTTTATAATATGGATACTCCGTTCACGGGGGGGGTGAGTTTTTCGGCCGATCTGTGGTACGATGATCCGCAATATGTAGACGTTGCTGGTGGGAATTTCCACCTCAGTTCCTACTCTCCAGCGATTGATGTGGGTAATGATGTCGGTTTGCCTTATAACAATAGCGCTCCCGATTTGGGTGCCTTTGAAACCAGTCCACTGGCTACGATACAGATTATTCCGGTTCTTGACAGTTTGAACGCTGATTCAAATTATCAGTTTGATATTGTGGCTCTCGACTCTTCTGGATTCCCGACTGATCCCGGGATCATTGACTGGTCGCATACGTTTTCATCAGGTCTGATCAGTTCTGGGGGACTTTTTGCTCCCGACCTGACCGGTAGCGGAATCGTGACGGCCCAATCGTTGACATACCCAGTTTCGGGATCGACATCCAGTATGTCAGTTGTAGCGGGAGCTTTGGCGACGCTTACCGTTTTTCCTGATAGAGATACAATCTCAGCTGATTCGACCCGACTGTTTACAGCGGTGGGAGTTGACTCTCACGGGAATAATACGGGCACAGTTGGAAACCTAACGTGGGTTGTGAACGGAAATATCGGAACAATCGACAACACCGGACTATTCGATGCCGGTCGGGCGGGAGTTGGATTCATAAATGTTCTTAGCGACTTGGGGCCGAGTGGGTCAAGTGACTCTATTATCGTTGTACCGGGAGAATTGTCACAGCTTTCTATATTGCCACAATCGGCTATTGTTGTTCAGGCGGAAGCGCAACAATTCACAGCCCGTGGATTAGACAACGATTCCAATTTCGTGATTGACCTGACCGCCGGATCATCGTGGACGACCAGTGATCCCGACGGGGGTGTTGATGGTTCGGGATTATACACGGCCGGGAACATTGTTTCTCCACCCGTATACTACGTCAAGGCTGTCAACGGCCCGTTATCAGATTCAGCTGAGGTAACGGTTATCGCCAGCGGAGCGATGACCTATATAAGAATTGAATTAGCAGATTATTCTATAGTAGATGACACCAGTCTTACGACAGACAATGACACGACCATATTTTATGCTCGTGGTTACGATGCCGGATGGACTCTGATTGGAGATGTTATTGTCGATTGGTCTCTTACCGGTGCCGACACAATTGGCGTTTTGACTAACGCAAATGCGGCCTCAACCAATCTGATTTTGACAACACCGGGTCAGTCGATTATACAGGCTCTGTACAGTGGTTCACTGACTGACTCCACCGGTGTGATTACATGCACCCCGGGAGTAGCCAATCTAATCACGGTTGTTCCCGATACCGTTACTCTCACAGCAGGTGATACTCTGGATTTCACAGTAGTGGTAACCGACGCCGATGGTAATGATCCGTCTCCAGGAGTTGTTCCCAGTTGGGATGTTAGTGGTGGAATTGGGACAATGCAGTTGTCGGGACAATTTGCCGCGCAAACGGCAGGAACCGGTTATGCTGTCGCCACCACTGGCGGACTTGCAGATACTTCCGGCGCGATTGTAGTAGAAGCGGGACCGTTGAGTAGTATTGTCGTGCTTCCGGACTCTTCTCAAATTACGGTTGATAGTAGCTTGCAGTTTACGGTTACGGGAAGCGATGATTATGGGAATGACCAGTCTGCAGGAAATATTAGTTGGTCGCTGACCAATCCGATCGGCACAATTGATGGTACCGGCCTGTTTGTTCCATCTGACCTTGGGATAACCCACGCTATTGCGACCTCGGATCTTGGGCCGGTAGACACTTGCGCCTATCTGGAAATTACTCCCGGACGGTTGGTAACTTTGACAATCAGTCCTGATTCGGTTGATCTACTCAGTGGCGACGGCCAGCAGTTCACCGTATCGGGCACGGATGCTTTTGGTTATTCAACAGCTGTGGGTGGTATAACCTGGTCGGTCCTCGGAGGCATTGGCGACATAGTTTCTTCCGGCGAATTCACGGCCACCACTGTTGGAAGCGGCCACATAATGGCGGTTAGTAGTATCGACGCTGTTTCCGATACGAACCTTGCAGTTGTTGTTTCCGCAGCGGCTCCGACAAGACTGAGCATCTCACCGGACGAAGCAAGTATTGCGCTGGGCGATTCCCTTGAATTCCATGTTGACGCCTATGATCCAAATTTCAACCCGGTCGATCCGGGGCAATTGTCCTGGAGTGTAATTGGCGGAATAGGGTCAATTGACAGTTTTGGCAAGTTTACAGCTTCTTCGCCCGGTACCGGGCAGATTGCTGTTTTCAGCACGACCTATAGCCTGAGTGATACCAGTTCGTTTATAATTGTCGAAGCGTTGGTGGTGACGACTTTACCATTGGGGAATCAGGTCGTGCTATCCGGCGACACTGATCTTTCCATATTGAGCTTTGAGATCAGTAATTTGTTCTCTGTCGACAAAACAGTCGAAGGGTTCACATTCAATAGTCACGACCACGGAGTTGGAACCGAGTTAGAGATGCTGAATAACATTGACTCTATTCATCTCTATGTAGATTCGATACCCGATAGCATCCTTAGCAGCATCGCCCTGGATTTCGAGACTAACTTGCTAACGTTCTCGCCGGTGATAATCCCGACCCTCGGAAGTAGAACCTTCAGAGTACTTGCCGATGCCAGTCGTTTTCCGCACGACGGTGATTCGGCTGATCTCATTCTCATACCGTCATCTGATGTAGTTGTGTCTGATGGTTCGGTGGTCTCGGGACCGGATACGGTCAACTCTCTCGGGTATTTGATTTTTAACGGGCTTTCTTACAATCAGATTGATCTTATCCCCGCTGGTCTGGATTCCATTATGCCCGCAGACAGCATGTACAACGTGATGACTATTGATATACCTCGGAACGGCTACTCTACCGATACCCTGGAGTTATTCAGTATAATAGTGGACGCAGCCTCCGGTGGTACTGTTGACGAACTGGATTTCGATTCGCTCGTATTATATGCCGATAACGGTGATAACAACTGGGATGGACCACTGCTGGAGTCCAGATTAGGTATCCTGGCCTTCACTGGAAGCCGTTGGATCAGAAGTGGTCTTACCCTTGAGCTGGGCACGCCAATCACCCGGCTCTACGTTGGTGCCGTACTATCGGAACGACCGACGCGAGGGGCTGTTGCAGCGTTTGGTATTCCCTTGAACGGAATCGAGATGGCGTCCAATAATGACGGTCCTATTGACTCCGAGGTCAGCGCCGTGGATAGTATCGTAATTTCCACCACCGAAGCGTTCTCGGTCTCAGCCATCGAAGGAGACATCCAGCGGCTTGTTCCGGGAGAAATATCGGATGCTTTGATGACCATAGAGCTTCAGAATAACTTTGTTGATCCATACGTGTTGGACAGTCTCATTTTTGATCTTAATGTCAAGTCTGCCTTTTTTGAAGCTCAGTCTACAAAAGACAGTCAGTTCGACAGTCTGATACTTGTGTCGCACCAGATTTCCGATCTTGGCCAACTCCAGTCCCAGGGGACAGTTATTTCGTCAGCGTCAGCAGTCGGCGGTATTGCAGCATTTGACTGCAACAGTTTGACCATACTGGGAAGTGGTGATCGTGTGTATTTGAGTGTGATTGCGGCGATAAGTCTGGATTCGGCCAGAGACGGTAATCTTGTAGACATGTCGCTTCCTGATTCCACTCGAATTGTGTTGACTCCCTCGAGTTCCATAAAAGCCACTTACCCATTAGAGGGGACCACCGGACATTACATTGACGGTTTCCCTCTGGCGGCCACGATTGTGCACGAACTGGCGGCCCAGACCATTTTTGGTGGACAGTCACGGGTACCGGTTTTGGACTTCGAACTTCCGGGTAACGGTTATAGCGTGAATGAAATACTCATGCTTATGCGCCTGGTAAATGTCGGTACTCTGGACGATGGTGTAGCGATCTCCTTGATGCAACTTTGGTATGATTGGCAGTCCGACGGCTTCACTACCGACGATTCTCTCATAGCTGACTTCAGTTATTCGGGGGGTGAGTGGTCTACCGGGCAAGTTACTTATCCCTTTCTGCTACCCGGTCATAGTAGATTTATAGTTACCGTAGGTGCCGCTAGTAATCAGTTCACCGCCGGAACATTCCAACCTGTTGTACCGGTAGGTGGGGTAGTTTGTTGGCAGGGTCGGGATGGTCCTGATGATGGGGTGATATCAAACAGCGAAACACACCTGGTGATTCCGACTGATCGGGTCACGGTGATTTCAATGCCGGGTGTAACAAGAAGCGCCTATCCGGGTTCTACGATCAACCAATTGCTTACATTTGCTCTCTACAATGGTTACGTGGGTATCGACTCGCTTTCTGTGGAAGCAATCACGTTCACTAATATTTCCAAGTCTCAATCAGGCGCGGTGTGGGCGGACAGTTCCTTAGCGCAAGTATTTTTGCACTTTGATATCGATAGCAATCGCATCTTTGATGATACCGACAGCCTGATCGGTACGGGATATTTTGCGGGCGGCAGATTGAAAATGAACGGTCTAAACATACTCTTGCAACCCGAAAAAATAAGCTCCTTCTTTATTTCCGCTGATCTCTCTCTTGCTCAGATCGACTCCGACAGTTTGGCTATATCAATTGAACAAGCTTCTGATTTTGTTTTCTCGGACACCGGTTCTGTCTCTGTTAATGGCGATCTGCCCCTTACCAGCGGCGGCTGGAACATTGTCGACGGCTCAGTTTGGGATCAATACCAGTTAATAAATCTGCCGCCAAAATCTGTGATGCCGGGAGATACGGCTGTATTGTTAATGGCTTTCAGGCCGCCAAGTAACGGGAATCTATCTGACACCCTTATTTCACTGGTGGTGGAAAACGCCAATATATCAAATATCGCCGATGATAACGATATCAACAACATGAATCTGTGGATCGATCTAAATGACAATTTGACCTTTGACTCCGGTGATAGTTTGATCGGCTCCTTGAATTTTCACGCAACGGGATATTGGGTCAGTGCAGGATTACAGTTGGAAATAGGCCGAACTCCACCGCTGCTGATGTTGGTTGCCGATATTGCACCGGGTGCTGTCCCCGCCCACAAATTCCGTGGGAGTATTCCCACCGGTGGTTGTTTTTTTGAATCTTCAAACGACGGACCCCTCGATCAAGCTCTAGCAAGTAATAGCCAAGTTACAATTTCAAACGCGGCTCTGGCGGTGTCGCTTCAGAATCACCCATCTCGATATACGGTCGGACAGTCTGTTCATCATGTACTGACCGTGACCAACCTCGGTCTGACGTCATTGGTGGATGTCTCAGCTTACTCAATTATCGGAGACTCCTCGTTGGTGATCATCGACAGCAGCCAAAGTGGTCCGCTACCGCTCGCGGTTGGAGCTTCCACAGATTTTAATTTCTATTACACAGCAGTTGACACCGGCATACTTGTCTGGCAATTCCAGGCAACGGCAGACGCTACCGGAGATTCCTCGATTGTACTTGCTACGGACTCAGTAGAGTTCCAACGAGCTGTAACCGGCGTTCCGATTCAGTTTGTAAACAGTATTCCAACTTCGGTTACCAAGGGGCAGACAAATATATTTCCGTTCAGTCTCATTGTAGACCATCCGAATACTGATCTTTTTGCGGCCTCGATAAGGCTGGACAGTTTGACTCTGCGGGTGGAAGATGGCTCAGGCAATGGTCGTCGAGCAGATTCAGTTCTATCACGACTGGTACTTGCTACTGGCTATACTAATCTGACCATAATGGAGACAATTCCTGCCACCTCGGAACTAACCCTGATCTTCAGCGAACCGGTAGTAATTGATCCTTCGCAACAACGGAGTTTCTCGCTTCTGATTGATATCGACAGCGCTGCCGCTGCCGGTAGTTTTGCGATGTCAATCATGGGCAGTTCCTCAATATCAGTAGTGGATCACAACAGTTCGCAGCCGGTGAGCCTTGATCCCGGTCTCCAGTTCCCGATGGTGACCGCTTCCTGCCGGATTGATAATCCGTCGGCCAAATTGCTTCTATCCTCAGAATCTGTCCTGCAGTCCACGGTCAATTATGGCCAGGACGATCTGGACCTGGTGAAGTTACTGTTTACGCACCCCGGTGAATCCGGAAGTTCGCCTATTCAGGTGACTTCGGTTACCGTAAATTTTGTAGACAGCCTGCTCAGTCCAATTATTGCGACTCACCTGATCAAGCGCCTTCAGATTCGCAGACAGCAGGTCATAGTGGCTGAGGTGACTAGTTTTGGAAGTTTAACTGATTCGGTTGAGGTCGTTCTGAATTCGCCTTTAACACTCAATCCGGGTGAGCGGGATTCGCTGGTCATTCGAATATCAGTCGACGATCAATCGATATACAATAATTTTGGACTCGTCGTTTCCGACAGCACACGCTTTGTGGTAAGAGACCTGAGTTCCGGTTCGCTGATTGATATTGCGACCGATACAACAAGTCTGGCGACTGGTTCTGTATTTCCGATTTATTCCGGCAGCGCCCGACTCATGCAGCCGGCAGAAACGGCGGAAGTTTGTTTGACCTCGTTACTTCCGGAGGCTGTGGTCGGTGGCAAAGACAGTCTGGCGATGGTTGAAATATCTGTCGAATATCCGTCTACTCCCGATCATTCTTCCGTTATCATTTTTGCGGCCAATGTCAACGTAATGGACTCGCTCGGTCGGCCTCTGGACCCGGATCGACTTTTTGACCGTATTGGTTATGCCGTTGATGGACAGACTCCAATCTATCAATCGTTTGTCCAGTTAATCAATGGTTCCGCTCACTTTACTTTTGGGAGCGGTATCATATTGAATCCAGGCGACACCAGGACGATTTGGCTGATAGCTGACATTGAAGCCGATGTTCCTTTTACCAATTTTGCGATCTCAATCACCGAGACCAATGCCATGATATTGAGAGATGCCACAGACACAAGCGGCAGTCCCGGCTATCTTAGTGCCGGTTCCTGCAGTGGGCAATTCCCGTTTGTCACCAATACTGTTGACATTTTCCTTCCCGCAGGTCGGCCTTCGTTTGAAATTGCAAAACTTCCGGTTCAGGTAGCCGTCAAGGGTCAGGAGATGCTTAAAATATTCGGCGGAAAACTTAAGTACGAAGGCTCCGGCGCTCAAGGCGACATATCGGTAGAGGGTATAGGCGGCAAACTGACCCGGAGACTCCCCGATGGTTGGCAGATCACAGCCCCTGAGCAAGCTCTCTCGAAAATAAGCGTGATGGTCGATGGCAAGTCCGCCTTTGAGGACTCTCTGTTCTCCGGTGACAGTCTGCAATTAGACTTTGTTCAGCCGTACACGCTTGCCAGTGATAAGGAGATCGCTATCGAGATTTTCGTATCGCTAACGGAAGACTTGTCGCTCGGCAATTACTGCCTAAAGTTTGATGACTCCGGCTTTATCAAATTGTTAGACAAGAATATTTCCAATAAGATATTTGCTTCAGGGAACGAGGAATACCCTCTTTATGCAACTGAAATATCAGTTCTCGAAGCAAACCTCCAGGAATCATTTGTCAACTACCCGAATCCATTCCATCCGTCGAATGGTGAACATACTACCTTAGCCTATGTACTGCCCGCCGATGCACATGTCGACATTGAGGCATTTACCATCACCGGACAATTAGTTGCCGTAATAGCTGACAACCAGTTTCGTTCCGAGGGTGCCCATTCCGAAGATGTCTGGGCGGCGCTTAATGATCGCGGTCTCGAAGTAATCAGCGGCACTTACTATTGTCGCATTACGGCCCGTTATAGTTCCGGTAAAGTGGAAGAAGTTCGCAGGAAGATAGCGGTGATTCGATGAAGGGTAGAATTATCGTATTCATTATGGTGGCTTTGTTAGCTGCACCTGTCTGGGGTGGGGAGGCCGGTACAGAGTCTCCATTTTCGATGGGGGCGGGTGCGGCCGATATTGCTCTTGGTGGTTCAGCAGTGGCCAGTTCGGCCGGTTGGACAGCGTCCTACTGGAATCCTTCACGATTGGCTTCGATGGAGCAAACAGAGCTGGGTGGTTTCCATAGTCGTCTGTTTGACAGCGACGTTTCTTATCAATATCTGGGCATCGTACACCCGACGCTGGACCTCGGTACTTTTGGCTTTGGACTTTTTAGATTGGGGATTGGCGGTATTGAAAAAAGAGATGCCTCCAATCTGTATCTTGGTGATATTGAGGACAATCGACTTGGATTGTATCTGGCCTATGGGCGAATGATTTCGGATTATCAGATCGGTTTGGCTCTGTCGATGGAACATCATTCTATCGATAACTACAAATCTACATCATCACCCGGTGCTACAATTGCTGTGTCGCGGTCATGGGAGATGGACGGGCGGATAAGAGGGGTGAAGGCGGCTCTGGTGCTGCGCAATGTCCTGAGTCCTTCGATGAAACTGGACAATGACGACGTGAACTTGCCACTGTCGACCGATGTTGGTATCAGTGTTCCGGTACGACCTAAAGTGAGTTGGGATCACTTGGTTTATTTTCACTTAACTTTGAACAAGGTTGACGCTCTGCCAGCGAAGATATCTACTGGTATAGAATACAATATTGGGCAATTGCTGGCTCTGCGTGGCGGCGCAAACGGCGGAAAGCTCACCGCCGGTGTCGGCATCAGAATCCGATCAGTCGGTTTTGATTACGCTTTCGTGGATCGTGATCTCGGTACGCTGCATATGTTTAACTTGACCAGTGTATTTGGAAAGAGTCAATCAATCAAACGGCAGGAACGCATAACTCGGCGCGAACAAGAATTCAATGATCTGATGTCCCAGCAGTTGACCGCCAGCAACGAGAAAATGTTATCGCAACTGGTCGATCGCGGCGAAATGGCGCTTGATGGTGGTGATTTGGAACAAGCCGAAAGCCAGTTTGACCGGGCGCTGTTCCTGGCCCGTGCCTCCGGCTATGATACGACTCAAATATTTGCCACGCTCGTGGACGTTCGTAATCGACTGGACGAAGTAGGGCGTCTCCAGCAGTACAATGCTCATCTGGATTCTGCTCAGGTGAATATGGCCGCAGGTGATTTTCTTGCTACGCGGTATTATGCATCGTTGGCTCTCAAGTATGTTGATAATTCCGAACAGGCCCGACAATTGATCGAAGAAGCCGAAGAAAACCTTCACCGCGAGAGCTCCCGCGAGGAGCTTATCAAACAGCGCATTCTTCTTTCGGATTCTCTCGTCAGTTACGGACGGACAGACGAGGCGATCAGCATTCTTTTGAGTCTTGTTGAAATTGCGCCCGATGATAACACAGTCTTGATGGCTCTTCGCAGAGCACAATTTGAGCGCCTTCGGGCCAAAGCTTCCCAAGCCTACAACGACAAACGCCTCACCAATGCCATCGTTAGCCTCGATTCCGCATTAGGTTACTTCCCCGGGCATCAATGGTGTGAAGAGATGAAGAGCATGATCTTCGGTCAAATCAAAGTCAGCAAGAACAAGGGAACAAAGTCAGTCCAACTGAAAAAGACCGTGTTGAGTGCGGAACTGCGAAGAGAAGTTGAAGACACCTACCAAAGAGGACAGCAGTTGTTTACCTCCGGCAACATGACGGTGGCAATTGAAAACTGGGAGAGAGTGGAACGGATTGCGCCCGATTATGCCTCGGTTCGAGAGTATCTCATCAATGCCTACAAGTTTGTTGGAGTCGAATTGTACAGCCAGGGAGACCTTACACAGGCAGTCGAAATTTGGAAGAGGGCGGCTCAGCTGCGGCCGGATAACCTGGAGATTGGGGAATATATAAAGAGAACTGAAAACGAAATCAGAAAGCTGAAAGAATTATCTTATGAACCGTAATGCCAACGAGGTTTTCCAACAGGAATGGCCACATCCCTCCGAATTCAAAAAATCGATCCGGATGGAGTTTTCCATCTACATATCATCTATGATTCTGCTTCTGATGATCATTGCCGGATCGATTATTACTGACCGGTACATTGATGTTGTGACGCAGGCGGCAGCTGACAAACTCCTGGTTCAGGCCCGTTCGTATTCCGGACCGGCCGGGAAGTTGATAATCTCCACAACTGGACCAGACGCCTTGTTGCTGAACAATATCTGCAAGAAACTAGCGGCAGATAATTCTGATATCACCTGGGTCAGTATTACGGGGCGCGAAGACGTTCTTCTGGCCCATACTGACATTAGAAAAGTTGCGACCGGCGGTCGGTTGGCTCCTGTTGTCGGCGGTGAATATCCTTCGCTGTTAAGAGACGGGGAGGGATTTAAGGTAGAGGCTGAAGCCATCAGAATCAGTGTTCCAATTACCGAAGGTGAGGTTCTGGTGGGACATCTTCACCTGGTTTCATCGGCTGCGAAGATTGCCTCGGCTCGCAAGGACTCTATACTGGCGGTAGCTACAGTTTCCATTTTGGTACTCCTGTTCGGCCTGCCGCTGATAATGATAGGGCTACATCACAAGCTTCGCCCAATCAGTATCATAACGGATCATCTTAAGGACATTAAGTTTGATAACATCAAACTGGACATCCCGGTCAGTGGTCGAAATGAGCTTGGCTACCTGTCTGAGACTCTCCGAGTGATGGGCGGGAAACTCAATGCTGTCCAGAAAGAGATGATAGAGTCGGAGAGAATCTCCAGAGAATTCGAAATCGCCAGAGAGATTCAAGCCAGTATTCTCCCATCTTCCATTCCGACAAACGATGATTATAGTTTTACCGGCTTTTACCGCAGCGCCAAAGAGGTGGGAGGCGACTACTATGACTTCATTAAGTTGTCAGACAACAAAGTTGCCTTTCTGGTAGCAGACGTTTCCGGGAAATCGCTGCCCGGAATGTTGGTTATGTTGCTAACCCGAGATATTGTAAAGAATCACTGTTATAAAACGCTCGACCCGGTATCTCTTTTGTGCAAGGTCAACAGTGAACTTCTTGCCAATATGAAGAAAGGGATGTTCGTCACGATGTTTTACGGTGTTTTGGACTATTCGTCCGGCTTGTTCCGTTTTGCGTCGGCTGGCCACAACCCACTTATTGTTATGAATGATCACGAAGAGCCTCGCTTGATAAAAACCAAAGGCTTCCCGCTGGGAATGGTACCTTCGGATAAGTTTGACAATAGAATCGAACGGGGAGAACTGAAGCTCAAAGCCAAAGACTGGCTCATTCAGTTCACCGACGGAATCAATGAAGCTCAGGGCCGGGACGGCGAGGAATTCGGAATGGACCGCTTGGTCAGCCAATTGCAAAGTACGGCCGCACTAAGTCCGGAGCAGTTGATTGAATCAGTCATTGCAAATCTTGACCAATTTGTTGGCGAGCAGCCTCAATTTGATGACATAACTCTAATTGCCCTGAAATTAAGTACAACATCTGTCGATAAAAATGTTATGCAGAAGGAAGAGTGTTATTGATGTCCGTTGATACCAGAAAAACTCCGATGCTCGAACTGCCGGTAGATGCCGGGTTTGAGCGGCAGCAGGAGTTCATAGTCGAACTTAAAGAGTCAGTCAAACATGCTGTAGGCGAACTGTTTGTGGACTGTTCAAAAGTTGAGCAAGTTACTTCCACGCATGTCAATATCCTGTGGCGAGCGTATTCGATCTGTAAGGATTCCGGCGTCAGGATGATATTGAAGAATCCTACCGAGAGTGTTGTACGGGTCCTCAGCATACTCGACCTCCGTGAGATGTTCTTGATTGACGAAAGTAATGATTACTCCAAAGTCAGTCAGGAGGGAACACAGAAGCCCCAGACTCTTGACAATCTCCTTTCAATGAAGATCAAACTCGAATCCAGTGAGATTGCCACCGGTCTAAAACGCGTGCAGGAATTTCTAAAAAGCGTACCTGTAACTTCAGCCTGTTCTGTGGAAATAGAGACTATATTCTACGAGCTGGCTACCAATGTACTTTTGTACAGTAAGCTAACCTCCAGCGATCTTCTGGACTGTTCTGTCGAAGTGACCAAGAATAGAATTACAATGAAATTCATTGATTCAGGTGTGCTGTTCGATCCCTCGACTGCTGAAATACGGTACGATCCCAAGTCAATGATTTCCAATTACCAGAAGCGTGGGTTGGGGCTGGTAATGATACGAAGAATGGCAGATACCATTAGTTATGAACGTCGGGATGACGGTGTGAACATAGTTACAGTGATGAAAGACTGGAGATAACCGATGTCGGATAGCAAGATAATTCAGCAGCAAGTAAACGACAATTCGCTCAGAATAAAAACGCCAGGGGTACTCGACAATAGCAATGCCCATGAAATGATAGAGATACTAATCGACGCCCACAAGCGTGGTTTTGTCAACATCGTCATCGATATGAGCGATCTGGGTTTTATCTCATCTGCCGGAGTGGGATCTATACTCGGTACCGTGGAACTTTTCCGCGAAGTAGGTGGGGATATCATTTTGTGTAACCTGACTCCTTCGGTCGTGCACGTGTTTGAGGTACTCGATCTGACTGATTATCTAACCGTGCGGAGCGAATTGAAAGAAACAATCAGATAGATTATGATTACGAGTGGATAAGATGACTCCTGATACAAAACAACTATTTGAGAATTATGCAGCGGGCGGATATGACGAAGTCTCTTTTCAGCGCAATTTGATGGCGCTTGATGCGCTTTCAAAGCTCGCCAGACAGTTTTCCAACCAACCACACCTGGAGCACTTGTCATCGTTACTGTTGCTAACATTAGCCGGGCAGTTTTCCATAAGCAGCGCCTTTGCCTTGTTCTGCGATCCCGGGTTGTCTGATTCCGGCCAGGCCTACATGGGATTTGGTAAACTGAAGAACAGCACTGTTCTTGAGAAAATGGTCATACCCGTTTGCATTCGCGAACATTTTGTTACCAATCCTGATCCGGTGCTGGTGGATGAATACGAATCGCTGGCTGAATGCGGTGAAATTCAGGAAATCTTCCAGACGAACAATATCAAAATCATCGTGCCGCTGGTGCACAACGACAGTCTGATCGGTATTATCGGTCTGGGAGAGAAAGTCACTAAGAAAGAATTTGAGCCCAATGACCTTGACATTCTGTGTACACTGGCTCATTCGATTACTCCCTTTATCTCAAATTCTATCCTGTTCCGTGAATTATCCGACCTCAACTGCTGGTATGTTGATATTTTAAATTCCGTCAAACAGGCCGTGCTTATTTTTGATAGCAACTATCGGTTGAAGTTGGCAAATCTTTCAGCCATAAGCATTTTGGAAAAGCTGCATGGCAACGCAGCCATTTACGCCACCCGTAAACCCTCGATTGATGAGCTATTGACGCAGTCTGCATTTCCGGGCTGGCATAGTCGTCTCGAAACTGCAAATAGTACGGGGATGAGCAGAATGCTCGAGAGTATGGTAGCCTATGTCGGGGATGAAGAGCTCATTTTCAACGTACACACGGGGAGATTCAAACGGGACAATCAAGGCGACTACGATATCTTCGTAACCCTGGACAACATCACCGATCAGAAAGCAAGCGAGCAACGTCTGTTTGAGGTAGAGAAATTCGCCGAAAAGGGTGTTATGGCGTCGACTATCGCTCACGAACTAAACAATTTCCTGGGACTGATCCTGGGTGGAACTGAGTTGGCTGGAATGGCTTTGGCCAAGGGGAACACAGACAAAGTGGCTGCTACTCTGGAGAAGATCAAAGGAAACGTGGGGAAAATGGAACGTTTCACGGCTGGACTGGTCGACTACACTCGCCTGAATACCAAAAAGCACGAGACTAACTTAAATGACATAATCTCCGATGTACTGTCTTTTGTCGCCGTGCAGAAGAAATTTACCCGTATTACGATTACCACTGATCTGGCGAAAGATCTCCCGTCTTTTACTCTCGATGCCGATCAGATGTCTCAGCTTATCATGAACCTTGTCAACAATGCCGCCGATGCTATCAAGGAGTCGGGGAAACCCACTCGCCGGATATCCGTTTCCACCAGATTCGAGAATATCTATGCTGTTCTGATCATTTCTGACAACGGAACGGGAATCAAGCCTGAGCTCAAAGAGAAACTCTTTAAGGCTCACTTTACGACAAAAGAAAAGGGGCATGGATTTGGTCTGGTCACTTGCTCAAAAATTATCTATAATCACAAGGGCAAAATTGACATTGAGACTGAAATTGGAAAAGGCTCTACTTTCATGCTATCTTTCCCCATCGCCCAATCCACTGCATCCGATTTATCAGACAGTTGATCTTGTCCGATAGTCCTGCGACATTCTATTATTTGTCAGAATTATAAGGGGAGAGGGCAGTCTGTCGGTGACGGTCCGCCACAGCAATTAAGCTCGATGCAGCGGTCGCCAAAATAAAGACGGCCAGAAATTGCAATACACTACCTCCTTTTCCAATGCCGGATATGAAGCGGAACCTCAAAAGAACAAACTGCTGTCCTTCAACCTTATAGTAAAAACTCCTAATCGGCAAATCACGAAAAGGGCTTGAAATAGCTCCGCTTTCGGCTTAACTTTTAATACGTCTAATCTTGAATTACCAAACCGCGTGATCAGTTCGGGAGGTATTTATGAAGCAAACCGGCAAGCTTTTCGCGTTCTTGCTATTAGCAACTCTGTCTGTCAGTTTATCAGTACACGGCGACCCCTATAACTATCTGTCTCCCAATGAAATAAATGAGCGCTTGAAGTCTCTCAAGACCGCCTCGGGAGTCAGTGCTACAACTCATTTACTTGCAAAGACCGCAGGGGAACGGGAACTTCTTCTGCTTGAAATCTCCGGCGGCAATCCTGAAGGCTCTGCGATTTTGGTTGTGGCTAATATGGAAGGCAACTATCCGCTTGCCAGTGAAGCAGCCGTTAGATTGAGCGAACTGTTGGCCAACGACTGGCAGGAGATGCTCAATAACCATAAGTGGTATATTGTTCCGGTGGGGAACCCGGATGGATACGCCCGTTTCTTCTCAAGCCCGTCTTCAATCAACTATACAAATAATCGTTCGGTCAATTCGGACATGGATGACGCTTTTGATGAAGACGGCCCAGAAGATCTCAATAAAGATGGTTTTATAACCATAATTCGTCAGCCGCATCCGGAAGGAAAGTGGATCGAAGTCGAATCCAATCCGATGCTGATGAAGAAAGCCGATGCCGCCAAAGGAGAAACCGGGAAGTACCGGATTTTTCCTGAGGGCATTGACAACGACGGCGACGGCAAAATTAACGAAGACGGTCCCGGTGGTGTGAATCCGGGACATAATTTCCCCCACGACTTTCAGCACTATACTTCCACCGACGGCCTCTTTGCGGCCAGCGAAAACGAAGCGCGTGGGATTCTGGAGTTCTGCTTTGAGCATACCGAGATAGCTATGGTTATCACGTTCGGTCGCGTAAACAGCCTCAAGGAAGTGCCCAAGTCCGGTCGCAAGGCTGAAGCAGATCAGAGCAAATACAAAGTCCCGGAACGTTGGGCAAAAAGAATTGGACTCGATCCAGAAAAAGAGTATCCAATCAAAGACCTGCTGGCTTTGGCCCGCGATTATACCGGCTATAAGGAGTTAACCGAAGACCAACTATTGCAGTGGTTGGGCGTTGGGGCCGCAGTCAATCCCGCAAAGGGAGACCTTTCGTACTGGGAAGAGATCAGCGAGAAATACAACGAGTTCATAAAAGAAGCGGGACTCGACGGTAAGCGGCTTGATCCACAAGGGTTTTCTTCCGGTTCTATAGAAGAGTGGTCGTACTATCAATACGGGGTTCCGACGTTTGCTATGGATTTCTGGACCTTACCGGAACCAGAAAAAGAGGAAAAGAAAGAAGAACAAGCGGGAATAACACTCGATTCACTTGAAAACATGACCAATGATCAGTTTATCGAACTTGGTGAAGAACGAATAGATGAATTTCTTAAGGCCAACGACGCGCCTTCGATGTACACGGCCACAATGGTTATCAGTGCCCTTAAAGGCGGAATGATGGATACCAAAAAGATGGCCAAGTTCATGCGGAAAAATAAAAAGAAGGATGATGCAGGTGGCGCCGATGAGGAAGACGAAGCGCTTTTTGCTTACCAGCCCGATGCGTTCATTGCCTGGCAGTCGTATAATCATCCCACCCTCGGTAAAGTTGAAATAGGGGGACAGAAACCGTATGCGCAGCTTCTTCCGGCATCGGACGAGGTAGACAGCCTGTTAAGCAAACAACTCTCGTTTGTCAAGGAACTGGCGGAGAGGCTCCCCAGTCTCTCTATCAGCCGAACGGTGGTTGAAGCGGTTAGCTCGGATGTTTATCGCCTCGATGTTTGGGTGGCGAACAACGGATTCCTGCCGTATCCAACTCATCAGGGAAAACGAAGTCAGCGGCCCGCGCCTCCGGCTTTGACGCTCGATGAGAATAACCTTACCATTCTCGAAGGTTGTGCACGAAAACCCCTGGGATTGATCGACGGATCAGGTGGCGTTGAAAAAGTCACCTGGCTTTTGCAGGGAGTAGCAGGTAGTAAAATCAAATTGAGTTTGCAGTCTCTAAGCGCCGGTACTGACGAACTGACGATAACCCTCACCGAAGGGGAGACCTCACGATGAAAAAACTCAGCTTAATTTTTGCCATAATCTTATTGTGTATGTTGGCCACCTCCGTAAGTTCTGAGAAACTACGTTTGACTTTTGACCATTTCTATGACGGGCAGGCTGTCATAGACGCCGTTCATGATCTGCACAAGGCTTATCCCAATCTGACGACATTACAGTCCTTGGGCCAGAGTGAAGAAGGACGCGATATCTGGCAGTTAACCATCAATAATCCCAAGACCGGCAAGGACACGGAAAAGCCCGGCATTTATGTCGACGGTTCTATTCACGGTAACGAGATCCAGGCGACTGAAGTCTGTCTTTACCTGGTCTGGTATTTACTGGATTCTTACGACAGCAATCCGGTAATCACCAAGCTGGTGGATAGTCGCGCTTTCTACATTATCCCGATTGTAAATGTCGATAGCCGGTGGCATTTCTTTACCGATGCCGGCGATTATAATATCGGGCGCACGGGCATGGTGCCCTACGATGACGATCGCGACGGCCTCCTTGATGAGGATGGCCCGGATGATATTGACGGTGACGGCCAGATTCTCCGCATGCGGATTAAGGACCCATACGGTAATTGGAAAAGCCATCCGGACGACGCCAGAGTAATGGTCCGGGTAAAAGATGGGGAACAGGGCCAATGGACCCGTCTGGGTTCTGAGGGTATTGACAACGACGGCGATGGACAGATTAACGAAGATGGGCCCGGCTATCTGGATATGAACCGCAATTGGGGCTTTAAATGGCAGCCTCCCTATGTTCAGTCAGGCGCAGGGGACTTTCCAATGTCCGGCAAAGTAACCAGAGCCGTGTCGAGCTTCATTTTATCTAAACCGAATATCTGCTTTAATTTTGCTTTTCATAATTCCGGTGGTCTGATTGTCCGCGGACCGGGATCAAAACTGGCCGGAATGTACCCACCGCAGGATGTCAAAGTGTATGATTACCTTGGACACGAAGGCGAAAAAATCCTCCCCGGATACGAATACATAATTGGCGGGCAGGATATGTACACGACCCACGGAGACTTTGATGAGTGGATGTATTCCAACCTCGGAATCTTCGGATTCGTGGGCGAACTATTCATGAGTGAACAGGAGCGCTACCGTCTTCTCAAGAAAAATGCGGACAAGGACGAAGAATGGTTTGACGGTACCCCGGCAATTGAGAAACACAAGTTCGACGATAACGTCAATCAGGGGCAGATGTTCTCGGACTGGAAAGAATTCGACCATCCGGTACTTGGGAAAATTGAGATAGGTGGTTGGAATACATTTACGACCCGTATCCCGCCTCTGTTTATGCTCCCGGAGATGGTCCATCGCAATGCCTCGCTCGTTATTTTTACTGCCCAGCAGGCTCCCGAAGTGAATCTTGAATTGATCGACATAACCGACATCGGTAATGGGCTTAAGAGAGTACGGGTTCGTGCCCACAATGGCAATGCTATACCCTCACTGTCCGCTCAAGCTGTAAGGAGAGACATCTATCGCAAAGATATGTTCGAGATTACCGGCGGTTCCATAGAAGTTGTCTCCGGTGGTATTATCAGCGACCTTCACATGGATCGTGTGTCTCCAAAACGAAATCGGCCCGAAGTTATCTTTTCCAGTGTTCCGGCTTTTGGAACTTGCGAAGTCCAATGGATCGTCAAGGGGAGTGGCTCGGCCACTATCAGTTACTCGGCTATTAAGGCCAAGAATTTGAAATTGAGTATTAAGCTCTAATCTGAACAGGGTAATTTTGAAGGGGCGGTCGCGACCGCTCCTTATGACTGGAGAAAATATCTTAGATCATTGTTTACTGACGTTGGTCTAAGTCTACAAAAGGAAAACTGGATGTCCCGATTGATTAAGATCATAATTCCGGTCGCAATACTGGCGATAGGTGCCGTGAGCATGTTCACCCTTTTGGGACTGAAAGAGGATCCTCCAAAACATACATCCGTGATTCGTCCTAAGCTGGTTGGCGCTGAAGTTGTTCGGCTTCAATCACTCCCCACAGAAATCAGCGCTCTGGGAAGGGTTACTTCGTCACAGCCAGTGGAGCTTGTCAGCGAAGTCCCGGGAATGCTCAAGAACGGTGATGTTGGTTTTATGCCGGGACAGTCGTTTACAAAAGGGCAACTCCTGGCGAAAATCGATGATCGCCAGGCCAGACTGAGGCTCAATAGCAAGAAAGCGGAGCTATTATCGGCTCTGGCTTTGTTTCTTCCCGAGGTCAAAGTGGAATTTCCAAACGAATATTCGGTGTGGGAAACATATTTCAAGAATTGCGAATTTGATTGTTCACTTGAGATTCTGCCCGATGCGGCGAATCCAAAAATCAAACTGTTCCTTTCACGGTTTAATATTTATCAACTCTATTTCGCTGTTTTGGATCTTGAAATAGAACTTGAAAAACATTTTTTTCACGCCCCTTTTGACGGCTCTATCGTTACTGCAGAAAAGAGAGAAGGGGCCAATGTCCGCAGCGGGACCAAGATTGGTCAGATCGTGAACCTGATTGATCTGGAACTGGAAGTCCCCATCGCTGCCGAAGATATCGAGTGGTTGGATTTCATGGCCCCGGTATTCCTAACGTCTACCGAGCTTACCGGGCAATGGACTGGCCAGATAAAACGGGTCGGCAGCGCCATTGACATCCGTACTCAAACCGTACCGGTTTTTGTAGAGATTGACAATGAGCACTCTGATGAGATGAGAGAAGGACTTTTTCTGAACGCTTTGATTTCAGGTCAGATTGTAGAGAATGCTTATCGCGTTCCCCGCCGGGCAATCTATGACGAGTCGACCGTTTATCTGGTCGTCAACGGCAAGCTGGCTAATCGCCACGTGGACATTGTCAGGCGAGTTGCTGACGACGTTATAGTCGTCGGTGGTCTCAACAACGGTGACACCCTGGTAATCGACATGATGCAGGGAGTTGTTGCTGGAATGCCAGCCAAAGCCATTCTGAACATGGAAGGCTAAGAAGATACTGCCATGCGAAATGTAATCTCTTATTTTATTAAGTATCCCATCTGGACTTCGGTGATAATGTTCAGCGTCGTACTGTTTGGACTGTTTTCGCTCGGACAGATGCGCTACTCTTTCTTCCCTGAAACCAAGCCGGACCTCGTCATGGTCCAGGTTGCCTACCCGGGCGCGTCTCCTGACGAAGTTGCCGAAGGGGTGGTCCTCAAGATTGAGGAGAACCTTGACGGCCTTGAGGGAGTCGAGCGGGTAACATCTCTATCGCGCGAAAATTTTGGAACCGTAACAGCGGAACTCATTAAGGGAGCAGATATCGATGAGGTTCTGGCTGATATAAAAAACGCAGTTGATCGCATTAGTTCATTCCCTGAGGATGTTGAACAGCCGGTAATCTTCAAGCAAAGATTCCGCACCCGGGCTCTTTCGATTATCCTTTACGGCGAGACCGACCTTTACAACATGAAATACATTGCCGAGCAGATGCGCGACAATCTTCTTGAATCTGACGCGATCTCGCAGGTAGCTATTGAAGGACTTCCTGATCTTGAAATTTCAATCGAAGTTTCCGAAGCTGACCTGCGCAGGTACCAGTTAACATTCGATGAGATCGCAGTTGCCGTGCGAAACGCTAACGTAAATATTTCAGGCGGAAAATTTGAAACGAGTGACGAAGAAATTCTGATCCGTGCCTGGGGTCGTAATTACTATGCGGACGAACTCAACGACATTCCCGTTCGCGGCAATCCCGACGGCTCCGTTATTTTTCTGGGCGATATTGCCACGGTCGAAGAACAATGGGAGGACATCCCGGATAAGTGGCTGTACAACGGTCGAACTGCTCTGGTTCTCAATCTTGATCAGGCCGAGAGCGAAGATATAATCGGTATCGCCGAACGTACAATCGCCCACATTACCGAATTTAACGACAGTAATGAAAATGTAATGGCGCTCGTGCTTGATGATCGCACAGTGCCGCTTCGCCAGCGTCTGGAACTTCTTGTCAGAAACGGTCTGATCGGACTTCTGTTAATTATCATCGCCCTGGGTCTTTTTCTGAATCTCCGACTCTCATTCTGGGTGGCAATCTCGATTCCGTTTTCGTTCGCCGGAATGTTTATTGTCGCCTCTATGTGGGGTATCACGATAAATGTTATATCACTGTTCGGTATGATTATCGTGGTTGGTATTTTGGTCGATGACGCAATTGTTGTGGGCGAAAATATCTTCACCAATTTTGAACGGGGTAAATCTGCTACCCAGGCGGCCATAGACGGCACTATGGAAGTTATCGCCCCGGTAACGACCTCAGTGCTAACAACTATTCTGGCGTTTCTTCCTTTCTTTTTCCTTGATGGTATGTTAGGTAAATTCATCTGGCAGATGGCTCTTGTTGTTAGTGCATCTCTAATATTCTCACTCATTGAGGCCTTCCTGATTCTGCCATCTCACCTTGCTCACTCTAAAGGCCTCAAGCCGCATAAGGAAGATCATCCATTTCGTAAGAAGATTGAAAAAGCGATTAGATATCTCACTCACGATCTCTACGGTCCTTTCCTGAAGCTAACTCTAAAGCACAAGTGGATAACGATTGTCACCCCCGCAGCATTGATTTTATTTACTGTTGGTTTGATCGGCGGTGGTGTTATTGGCCTGACGTTTTTCCCGTTTGTCGACGGCGATACGATACCTGTGAACGTAACTCTGGTATCCGGCCGTCAGGAATTCGATACCGATTCACTCTTGCAACAGATAGAGGCAAGATGCTGGGAAGTGAATGAGGAGATAAAATCAGAAAGAGCAGACGGACGCGATGTGGTCATCGGTATAAGTAGAAACCTCGGCAGCAATGATCTCGGCGAATCCGGTTCACATGCCGGTCAGTTGATTCTACAGCTTCTGGACGGTGAAATCAGGGAGATGGACAGTTACCTTATCAGCAACCGTCTCCGCGAAAAAGTAGGCTTGTTACCCGAAGTACAAAACATGACTTTCGGGAGGGCCTTGCATTTTGGAAAAGCGGTGTCGATTAGCTTACTCAGCAATGACTACGATCAGTTGGAGAAAGCCAAGAATCTCCTCATCGCGGAAATAAAAGATTTCACTTCCTTACGGGATGTCACCGATTCAGACCAAAAGGGCCGCAGAGAATTCAACATTAGCCTCAAACCCGCCGCCCACGCGCTCGGCCTGACTCTTCAAGATGTTGCGGGGCAGGTGCGTCAGGGTTTCTTCGGTAAAGAAATCCAACGGATCCAGCGCGGGCGAGATGAAATAAAGGTCTGGGTCCGCTATTCTGATGCCGACCGCGGTTCTCTGAGTTTGATCGACCAGATTCGCATTCGTACGGCCGATGGACGTGAATTCCCCTTTGGCCAGCTTGCCGAATACACCGTGGAACGAGGTATCAATTCGATCAGCCATCTCAGCCGTATGCGTGAAGTGAAGATCGAAGCAAACCAGGCCGATATCTCCGATGATCTCCCGCCGATTATCGCCGAGATTCGAGAAGACGTCATTCCCCGGGTGCTCGGTCAGGATCAGGGCGTTCGGGCATCATTTGAAGGACAGTCTCGCGATCAGGCGAAAATTCAAAAATCGATGCGTACTGCATATCCGCTGGCCATGCTTGGAATGTTTATTCTGGTTGTGTTGGTTTTCCGTTCCTATTTGCAGGCGTTGATAATATTTTCGTTGATTCCAATAGGATTGATCGGTGCCATCTGGGGACACGGCATCCATGGCCTGCAGTTAAATATGCTCTCGTTGTTCGGGTTTATAGCCCTTAGCGGAATTATCATAAATGACAGTATCGTCCTGATCGATCAGATAAATCGTTATCTTCGTCAGGGGCAAAAAGTCTACGATGCTGTGTACAACGCCGGACTCGCCCGCTTGCGGCCTATTCTGCTGACCTCATTGACTACGGCGCTCGGGCTGGCGCCGCTGATTCTGGAGACCAGTCGTCAGGCACAGTTTTTGATACCAATGGCAATATCGGTTGCCTATGGGCTAATTTTTGGAACGTTTATACTTCTGATAATTCTTCCTGCTTCGTTTCTGGTGATAAACTCCATAAGACGAAATACAACCGCACTTGTACAACGACGATCAATCACGCCTGAAGAAGTCGAACCGGCCATCCGAGAATTGGAAATGCCCGGTGTAGAATAACCGGGCGCAGAAAAATAAAGGCGGGTCTGTTTCCCGCCTTTTTTCTTGCCGACTATTTCTGACTCATTGCTCGCACCGTTCGCTTGACTGGTATGCTGAATCTTGATCTTTTCTCATCGTCGATCTCTATTGTGAACGATTTTTCAAAAGATTCTCCCACAGCCTGTTTATTGAGTAATACCGTTCCTTCACCCTTCTTTCCGGGGGCGATTTTCTCTGGCAACCTTATTTCCAGCAGATGCTCTGGCGCATAGATTAGTGTTGGTCGAATCTCCCGGTCGGAGACATTTTGCAGTGTGAAAGTTATTCGGTCACGGATTTTGTCCGTGAACTGGGACATATCCAGTTTGTAGGGCGCAATGATCACGGGATAGGTCGAATCAGGACGCGATACAACGTGAGTGATGATCCTCACGCGTCTGTCTGGTCCGCCCTCGTTGGTTGTAATCTTGGGGGATTTGGTAATCCGGTTGCGATAGGTTTTGGTAGAGAATATTATCTCCAGACGGGCACTGTCACCGGGTAACAGCACATCTTTTTCCAGTGGAGCCTTAGTACAGCCGCAACCGGGGATGATTTTGATGATCCTAAGAGTATCATCGCCGGTGGACTTCAGCCAGAAGCTGTGACTGACCTTGGCGTGCTGGGGAGCGTAACCAAAGTTAAATGAATCCGGTGATATTCCCATTTGTGGTGCACCTGTGACAGTAGCGGCGGCGGCAAGTACCACCATGATGCTGGCGAGTCGGGATAGAATCTTCCTAGTCATAATATATATCCTTCGTTTTGTTTTCTGCCAATTATGGGTTACAATATTCTCTGGTTGTCCTGGCTGTTGGTCACGGGTCGGATACTGGTTTTTACATCTTGTGTCTGCATGCGGGATACGGCGCTGACAACCAGTCGTGCCTCGGATTCGGTCTTTAGATGAACAATATTAAAGTGACAGGTAGTATCGCACTGGAGCAGGTGGATGTCGGCGTCGGATAACCCCAGATTCATCAGAAGGTCGCATATCTGATCACTTCCTTCAACATATTCCCGTTCGACTCCGGACACCATGACCTCATAGCCGATAATTGTATCAACCTGCCACGGCCACAGGGCGGCGACTACTACCAACAATGCTGCCGCGATTCCGACGGCCGGACGCAGCAGCCACCACTCTCTCGCCGGTAGCGACGGTAAAATCACATCCCTCTGCAATGAATCTCTCATCGACTCAAAAGATGCCACCCCATTAACAGCAGTAGTTCTTTGTTTCCTCATCAAGTGATTCAAGAGTATTACTGCCTCTACTTCCCGAGAGCATTCCGCACAAGTCTCAATGTGCGTCAGTGTGTCTTCAGGCAACTCGATTCGATTGTATGGGGTTCCGATTTCTTCTAGTCGCCGACGGATTTCGCGGCAGCGCATGGAGCCTCCTCGGTTGTTCTCTTTATCTTCCGGCCAACTCTTTCGGCGCGGCGAATGAATTTGACCAATTTGTTTTTCATCTTTTTACGGGACCTGTGTAATTCCACTTTTATAGCGCTCTCAGTTTTCTTAAACATCTTGGCCAGTTCCGTAACCGACCATCCTTCCAGTTCATACAGCGTGATCGTGGCTCTTTCCGAGGGGCTAAGAGCCTCAAAAGCTCGTTCCAGCCATCGTTTTGCTACCAGAGCATCTTCCGTATTGGCTGATTCAAAATCAGCCAATAGCTCTTCGGTCAGGACCGTTCTTTTTCTCCACCAGGGTTGTCGAAATCGACTGCAGTAAGTTGTTACCACGATTCGGTACAACCAGGCTCGAAAAGAATTTGAATCGCGAAGATTTGCGAACGCTTTCAGTCCGATTATCAGTGCATCATGCAGCAGGTCATTGCCGGAATCCGGATCGCCGGTCAACCGACAGCAATAGGCAGCAACTGCCTGGTAATGTGGTCTAAGCAGTTCCCAGAAAAGCTCGTTATCTTCGTGCATTCGTTATAAGATGTCTGAGATTTAGGTTTAGTTACATTTATTTTCATAGTCGGGACAATAATCCGGAATAGAATACGATTGCCGACTCGTAGGTTATACAAAGATAGAATCAGTCCGTTGATAATCTCTAATCTAAGGAGAGAGCCATGAGACGTTTTTCGATCTCCAGAGTAGCTCATTGTTGTTCATGCGGTTAGAGCGATTTCTGGACAGGACTGAAAGCTGTTCGCTAATTCCTACAGGCCGGAGAACAGAACTGTTCTTTCCGGCTTTTCTAATACCGGAGAAAGCTCATCTCAATCGTGGAGTATGAGTCTCTATTTTTTTGGTTCAGCGGGAACTGCACGTAAGGGCCGATGGTTTAAATTGTGTGATGACAACGGATAATGGCCACCAACCAGATACCCTTAGGTTTGATTGTGACTGATCAGGAGATACTAAAAAAGCTGAGAGATTTCCCTTATCTTCGGGAATATATCCAAAAAATCCCGTCCAACTGCTGGCCTTTGTTGCTTCCTGGCTCGGCTTGTGATTTTAAAGAACTTGAGGATGCGATTCGCGAATGTAGGGCCGAGGAAGAAATTCGAAATAGCGTTATGTCGGTTCAAATGAGGTTTGGGCTTCCGCTCCGACCGAATTTGAGTGTCCGGGAGACCTTGCTGCGTTTGAGAATTCAAAAACTCAAGAAAAGACATCGGCCCCGTCGCAAATAGATTACCGTTGACATCCCAGTTCGGAGCGCTAATACTGTTCCTGCAATGCGACACCCATTAGAATACAAGATCGTCACGGCGGCCGAGTCTCCTGACTTAGTAATGAAGGCAAGCGAGCGAATTGACCGTGAATGGCCGGAGTTTATGCTCCACGATCCGGCTGCAGATTTGCTCGATCACTGTTACCGCGAGTTTGCAGAATGCCAGTTTGTTGTCGTTGAAATTGGCACTAGTCAAGTTGTGGCGTTGGGTAATTCGATTCCGCTGGCCTATGACGGAGCCATCAGTGAACTTCCTGAGGATGGTTGGGATTGGGCGATCAAAAAAGGATTTGCCGACCTGGAAACCGGGGGTACTCCGACTTTGCTTTGTGCCCTTCAGATAGTCGTGTTCGGTGACAACAGGGGAAAAGGGATAAGTCGGCGAGCAGTCGAAGAGATGAAAGAACTCGGCAAGTCCAAAGGCCTTCGGGGACTACTGGCTCCCGTGCGTCCGAATCGAAAGGCCGACTATCCTCTAATCTCCATAGACGATTACATAACCTGGAAGCGTGACGATAATCAACCGTTCGATCCCTGGCTGCGTGTCCATCATAGTCTCGGTGCAGAACTAATCAAACCCTGTCATTCAGCCATGCGAATCACTGGTACGGTGAGGGAGTGGGAGAAGTGGACCGAAATGCAGTTCCCCCAGAGCGGCGACTATGTCATCCCCGGCGCACTCGTTCCTATTATGATTGACGTCCGGGCGGATTTTGGTATTTATGTGGAGCCGAACGTCTGGATGTATCACCCGTCTTCGGATACGTGAACGGGGAGAAGATAAGTTTGAACTTTGATCTTAGATTTATTCCTTTCACCCGTGATAACTGGGAGGAAGGACTGAAGCTGTCCGTACATCCCGAGCAGCAGAAATTTGCGCCAACAGTCGCTGAATCACTTGCCGCTGCCTATATCAAACCGTGGGATGAAGAACTCGATCCGTACCTTATCTATGACGGAGACAAGTTGATAGGGTCTTTTTATCTGTCTTACACTCCGTCAACTAATGACGACTACTGGCTGGGGGGATTCATTATCGACAAGTAATACCAGCACCTTGGTTACGGTGAAGCGGCAGTGCTAAAAATGCTGGCTTTTGTGCCCAGGATGCACAACAACTGCCGGGAAATACAACTCACTGTCGAAAAAGATAACGTTGTCGCACAGAAGCTCTATAAAAGTCTTGGCTTCGACGACACCGGTAAAGTCAACAAGTACGGTGAGATAGTCTATACGATTCCAGTTATTGATGCGCAGGAGTGAATCTGCAGTTACTTATCGGTTGTTTTGAATATGGCCACACCGGTCGAAAACGATACCAGTCCAACCACAAGCAGTATTGACAGCGGCAGGGCCATTTCCTGTAATGTAAAGCCGCGCCAAATCGCCCCTTCAAGAGCGTAGATTCCCCACTTTACCGGGCTTATGTTGCTGATCGTCAGCATCCAGGATGGCATTGCCATCAGCGGTACCATCCCACCTCCAGTCATAGAAAAGACCAACAAGATTGCCCAACCGGCTCCTCCCACCGCCTGCTCAGTCTTTCCCATAACTGACATCAACATCATGAGACCGACGAAACAGATCGCGGTGCAGACAATCGCCAATCCTAACATAATTGGATCAGGGGTTCTGACCGAAAAGATGAACTTGCCAATCGCCAGTAGGAGACAGCAGACCGTCACGGCAGCAATAAAGCAGGCGAGTCCCTTTCCTGCTAAAATCTGTCCGCGAGAAATCGGAGCTTGTCGAAGGCGCAACATTGTTCCGCTGGTACGCTCGACGACGATTCCGATAGCAAAGGCGGCTGTGCAGCCGATCAAAGCCCAGAGAAGCGCCTGTGGGAAAGTGATTTCCCAGGCCGACCGTGGTCCCGTCTCGGTTCGTAAGACACTTTCGGTTTTGATTCTCGGTCCTTTCATGAATCCACCGGAGGATTCGGAATCCGAACTTGAGCCCGAACTCTGAGAACTCAGCGCCCCGGTATCGATCTGTTCGAGAAATCCACCTATCCCGGAAAGCATAGATGTGAGTGCATTCTTACCTTCCTGATTAATACTTGTATCGGTTTGGATGTTGCCGAGGATTTTCTGCACCTGCTTCTGACCGGCAGAGGGGGACGAAAAAACATGCTGGATTTGAGCAAACCATGCCTGCATTATCAAGCCCTGCAGATAGCCAGCTTCGGCCGAGCGCGAAGGGTCCATTCCAACTATTAAGCTTGTATTCGTATCACCGTTAAAGAGATTCTCCATATCTCCAAAACCAGGTTCTATCTGCAGATAAGCGACCGCCTTACCCTGTCGAACCATCTGTTTTGCAGAATCCACGGACGCCCGCACGATAGTTAGTGAAGCCGATGAATCAAGCTTTGCTGTGAATGCACCTGAGGCATCACTGTTTGCACGATCGACGATAACTACTTTCATCGAAGCGCGATTAGAACTGCCGC
>JAUXBO010000251.1 GCA_030619345.1 Candidatus Zixiibacteriota bacterium
ACCCACGCCACTGGCCGGAAGGGCCCCCACTTTTTTCAAGTTCAGCTCTACCATAGAGGTTCGGTTCAAGAGCGTAGCCGAAGCGCCCGAGTCGAGTATGAACCACATCTCTTTGCCGTTCAGCCGAGCTTTTATGCGGAGATGCCCGCCAATGTAATCTACAGGCAGCAGAACCGAATCTATAGTTTCCGGGAAATAGTAGTCTTTGTTGGTGCTAAGCGGCATAGTAAATATGCTGTCCTCAATCGGCAGATCGTAGGTGTATGACTCAACCACCAGTTCGGTCAACATCCCGGCATCCTTTATCTGAGCAGTGGTGCGAAAAGGGATGAGAACATTTTCCACCAATTCATGATCGTACAGAGTTGTAATAACCTCAAGGTTGTCGAGGTAATCCACCATACGATACTTTATCGAATCCGACAGGCCATAATAGACTGTCACAGTATCAGATAGAACTGGATAGAATTCGACCGTATGATAGGGTGTGCCTTCAACCGAAACGGTACCACTGTATTCGTAACCACCTGCTATCCGGCCAGATATGAGGTATGAGACTGATTCGAAGTAAAGGTTTTTGATTACCTCGTCCCGCTCGAACCCGTGCAACTCATTTGTCATACCGGTCAGATCAGTCTGCCAGGCCGTAGCCCCATCGAATCCCTGTACGATTCCAAAAGCCCCGAAATCAACTTCAAGGCGCATCATATTCGGTGCTTTATAGAGTTGACGGAAATGCCCCGGCTGGTCATTAAGGCTAATTAGTCCCTCTGAGGTAATGGTTTTGGTTCTCGTGATTCGAGTTACAGCCGCCTCTCCGCCGAGTGATTGGATCAGCAGGGAATCAACATTCACACGGTCGGCCGCCGTCGGGACGGCATAGAATGCGAGGATAATTGCGAGCGTTCCAATTACCCCAACGGCCATAAAAAAACCGGGATGAAATCCCGGTTTTGTAGAATATCTTTTACTCATCAAGCTGTGACATACCGTCCAAGTATCGAACCCATCTGTGAACTCATTTTGGAGTTAGGTAGTACTTCGGTCGCACCAGCCGTCTTTGCCGCTTTCATCTGGTCTTTGAGAATGTGCGGGGAGTAGCAGACGATAGGAATCATCCGGGTAACTCCATACGATCGGAGTTTGTTGATCAGCGAAGGAGCTTCAATACCATTGAGATTGAGATCGATCACAATGAGATCAGGTATCAACTCCTGGGCTTTGGTAAATATCTCCTCAGACCGAATCGCCTTTATACCTTCGGCTTCCATACCATCCAGGATGCTCATCATCTTGGAAGTAAATATCATATTGTTTGCTGCTATCAATACTTTTCTATTCATATATCTATTCCACCTCAAATTTGCCTGTCTTGACCCCTCTATGACAGGTCGCTTGATCCCTGTGGCCTGACAATATACAAAAAAAGAGGCCAAAAGTACAGACCTCAGTCCAAAATAGTTCTATACTTTGGAAATAGAGCAAATAAACCATTGTTGTACAGTGAGATATGGGATTAAGTCAGAATTGTAGGCGAAGTCTTGGTTTTTTTGGTTGAATCAACAGATTACCCGTTGTTACCTGTGACTATATGAAAAAGACACGAATAGTAGCTACTTACGGCCCTTCGGTCGCATCGCCCAATATGCTGACAAGCCTGATAGATTCTGGAGTCAATCTGTTCAGAATCAACTGTTCGCACGGAAAATCATCCGATTTTATCTCCGCCGCCAATAAGATCAGGAAGGCTGTCCGCTCCGCAAAAGGATTTCCCATTGGTATTCTGTTTGATATTTCGGGTCCAAAGCTAAGATTGGACCGTTTTGAAGGGGAGTATCTGATTGAGGCCGGCGGACGTATGACAATTACGACCGGAAAAACCGATTTGAACAAGCACACAATTGGGGTAAACCATCCCGGCATAATCAAGTCGGTCCGGAAAGGTGAGCGATTCTTTATTGACGACGGTAACCTTATGTTCGAAATCTTGTCGACTAAGGGGAAATCAATTGAGGTCAAAGCGATCAATTCTGGCAAGATTCTCCCCGGCAAAGGGATCAATCTTCCCGATACCGAGCTGAAGATTGCGACCATTACCGAAAAAGACGTTGAAGACATCAAGACCGCGGTGCGGGCTGATGCCGATTATATTGCGTTGTCGTTTGTCCGCTCGGGGAATGATGTAATCGAAGCTAAGCGGATTATCAAGCGTTTTGGCGGCCGTCAGAAAGTAATCGCAAAACTGGAGAAGCGAGAGGCTATCGAAAGTCTCGAAGAAATAATGCTCCTCGCCGATGGTGTCATGGTTGCCCGAGGTGATTTGGGGGTGGAACTTCCGCCCGAAGATCTCCCGGTGCTTCAGAGAAAAATAATCAGTATGGCCAATTACCATCACAAACCGGTAATTGTCGCTACCCAGATGCTCGAGTCGATGCGGTTCGCTCCCAGAGCTACCCGGGCGGAAATCAACGACGTTGCCTCGGCGGTGTTTGAACATGCCGATGCCGTCATGCTGTCGGCAGAAACGGCCACTGGCAAGTATCCGTTGGAGACCGTCAAAACTATGGCTCGCGTCATTGAGACTACCGAGAAGTCTCTGACCAGACCGGATATCAAAATTGACCATCATCTGATCCCGTCCAAGACTACGTTTGCGATCGCCGAAGCAGTCACAAATATGGATGCCAACCACGATGCCCGCGTGATTTTTGCCTTCACAACTTCCGGGTTTACGGCGGAGATGATCTCCAACCTTTTTCCACCGCAGCCGATCATTGCGCTAACCCCCGATCCCAAAGTGATGACAAAGTTGTCGCTGTACCGTTCTGTTTATCCTGAGAAAATCACGCAGCCAAAATCTTTTGCTGATATGATTGAGGCGGTCAACCTGATATCTCGACGAAGACGCCTGGTGAAAAAAGGGGAGAACGTTATCATTACCGGTGGCGTGCCCTTTGGGTCGTCGGGACAAACAAACTTCATGATGATATACGAGATCGGAAAGTAAAGAAAGCAAACACGCGATGACCAGACGGATAAACAAAATATTGATCCTTGCACTCTTGCTTCCTTTTCTGATACCGGCCAGCGTTATTGGTCAGAAGAAGCAGACGAAGAAATCGAAAGCGAAAAAAACGATTTGCATTACTTTCGATGAGTTGCCATATGCCCAGACTTTTGATGAAGTGGACGTTAAGCAAATGCACGAAACGATTCTGGCCACACTCAAAAAGCACAAAGTAAAAGCGACCGGGTTTGTTGTCGGTTACAGGATAGAAGATCATTTCGACATTATTGGCCAGTGGCTCAACGACGGTCATCGGATCGGCAATATGACCTTCTCGAACCAGGATTACAATGACCTCGAAGTTGATGCCTTTCTGACCGATGTGGTCGCCGGGGGAGAGCAGCTGGAAACTATGCTGGACGGATTCGGACAGAAACCGCGCTATTTCAGGTATCCTTTCCTTCATTATGGCGACTCTCCCGATAAGAAAGCGGCGGCACTATCGTTTTTGGAGGAGTACGAAATCACGGTAGCTCACGCGACGGTTGTTGTTGAAGATTATCTTTACAACCTCGGTGTTGAAAAAACTCATGGAGACATGGATTCAATCTCTTACGTTCGCATCCTGAACGAGTATCTCAATCATGTTCTTGACGAACTGGAAAGAGTTGAGCAAGTATCGCGCGAACGCCTAAAGCGTAGCTGTCGTCAGATTCTCCAACTGCGGGCCAATCAATTGAATGCGATGTATCTCGATGAGTTATTGACGGCTCTTGAGGAAGCAGGGTATAAGTTCATCTCGCTGGATCAGGCTCTAAAGGATGAAGTCTATACTTTGCCCGAGGCATATTTTGGCCTGCGCGGAGTTGGCTATCTGGATATGCTGAATCTGTCCGACCCGGACCATCTGCCCGCGCATTGAGATTGTACTTCCCAGATTACTTAATTCACTATAGTTCTTTACCTCATATCATTGTGCAGCGAAATGGGTTCGTTTTGCATATAAAAAGTTTCTGACGGCAAGACGGGGC
>JAUXBO010000051.1 GCA_030619345.1 Candidatus Zixiibacteriota bacterium
CCACGGATAATCCGACCGAACTCGACCACGCCGTCGATCTCGGAAATAACCGCCGGATCGTGCGGGCGACGGGCTTCAAACAGCTCAGCCACACGCGGCAGACCACCAGTAATATCACGCGATTTCGAGATAACGCGAGGAATCTTGACCAAAACATCACCAGCAGATACTTCCTGTCCGTCTGTCACCTGGATCTGGGACCCAGTCGAAACCCTATAGTTGCTAATAACTTTATCAGCACCCTTTTCCACAGTGATAGCTGGGAAAAGAGTCTTATCTTTCGTTTCAGTGACAATTGTCTGCATCAGGCCGGTCTGCTCATCGATTGCTTCACGAACTGTGACATCGCGAATGATATCTTTAAACCTAATCGTACCTTTCTTCTCGGCCAGAATTGTCCGTGTATAGGGATCCCATTCATAAACAACGTCTCCGCGCTGAATCTGCTGACCATCTTTCACAAATAGATGCGCACCATACGGCACATTAAACCTGACACGAATGCGTTCATTTTCATCAAGAATATGAGCCTGACCAATTCCTTCACGACTGATAACCATTATGGTACCGTCATCTCGCTTAACAGACTTCACATCAATTAATTTCACAATTCCGGAGTGCTTGGACTTGAATTGTGATTCTTCAGCAATACGAGCCGCCGTGCCGCCAATATGGAAGGTTCTAAGTGTGAGCTGGGTACCCGGCTCACCAATAGATTGCGCTGCTATGACACCCACGGCCTCGCCAATATCAACCATTCGTATTTTGGCAAGATTTCGACCGTAGCAAAGGGCACAGACACCATATCGTGACTCACAGGTGAGCACTGAACGAATTACAACAGTTTCTACACCTGAATCTTCAATTACAGATGCTTCTTCCTCAGTAATCTGCTTGCCACCCTCTATTAGTAGTTCATCAGAAACCGGATCATAGACATCATCAAGAACAACACGTCCGAGAATTCGGTCTTTCAGCGACTCGATAATCTCTTCGCCCTCTTTAATAGCCGAAACATCCAGACCAAGAATGGTACCGCAATCATCCTCACGGATGATTACGTCCTGAGCTACATCTACCAAACGACGAGTCAGGTAACCGGCATCGGCCGTTTTAAGAGCGGTATCTGCGAGTCCCTTGCGAGCTCCGTGAGTAGATATGAAATACTCCTGAACCGAGAGTCCTTCGCGGAAGTTGGCCGTAATCGGGTTTTCAATAATTTCACCAACACCACCGGTAATCTTCTTCTGCGGTTTTGCCATTAGCCCACGCATACCAGCCAGCTGCCTGATCTGTTCTTTTGATCCACGGGCACCGGAATCGGCCATCATATAGACCGGGTTAAAGCCATCTTTGTCCTTACCAAGGTTTTCAAACATAACGTCTGAGACCTTACTGGTAACATGTGTCCAGGTATCGATGACTTTATTGTAGCGTTCACTATTGGTAATAACACCACGTTCGTAGAGCTTGGTTATCTTGGCAATATCTTTGTTCGCCGTTTCGATGATCTTGTTTTTCTCCTCAGGAATCACCAAATCATCAATCGACACCGTCGTACCAGACAGAGTTGCATATTCAAATCCGAGCTGCTTAAGGCGGTCAAGAAACTCCACCGTCACGATCTGTCCGGCCGCACGGTAAGATGCCTGCACTAATGACTCCAACCTGGGTTTGCTGGCGACATCATTGAAGAAAGGCAATACATCAGGCAGAATACTGTTGAACACCAGACGTCCTGGGGTCGTTTCGACCATCTCATCACCCATTCTTACCTTTACCATCGCATGAAGTGCCACATGGTCGTTATCGTGTGCTGCCAGGACATCAACGACAGAACTGAATGAATGACCTTCGCCGACTGTGCCGGGACGAGATTTGGTCAGGTAATAACAACCAAGAACGATATCCTGCGAGGGAGTCGCAATAGGGCGTCCCGATGAAGGCAGCAAAACATTGTTACTGGCCAGCATTAGTACGCGTGCTTCAAGCTGCGCCTCAAATGATAGTGGCACGTGTACCGCCATCTGATCACCGTCAAAGTCGGCGTTGAAGGCAGCACATACGAGCGGATGCAAACGTATGGCCTTACCCTCGACCAATACCGGATAAAAGGCCTGGATGCCGAGACGATGCAGCGTAGGTGCACGGTTGAGCATCACAGGATGATCTTCAATGATCTCTTCAAGGATGTCCCACACTTCGGGACGTTCTTTCTCAACCAGTTTTTTGGCTGACTTCACCGTCTGGACATATCCCTTCTCTTCCAGCTTCATTATTATGAACGGCTTGAAGAGTTCCAGAGCCATATTCTTGGGAAGGCCACACTGGTGCAACTTGAGTTCAGGACCAACAACGATCACTGAACGGCCCGAATAGTCTACACGTTTACCCAGCAGGTTCTGGCGGAAACGGCCCTGTTTTCCTTTTAGAAGGTCAGACAGTGATTTCAGCGGACGCTTGGAATCACCGCGAACTGAGTGGGTTCGGCGACCGTTATCAAACAATGCATCCACAGATTCCTGAAGCATTCTCTTTTCGTTGCGAAGAATGACTTCCGGAGCCTGAATATCTAGAAGCTTTTTGAGGCGATTATTGCGATTTATAACGCGGCGATAAAGATCATTGAGGTCAGATGTGGCGAATCGGCCGCCTTCCAGCGGCACCAGGGGACGTAGATCGGGCGGAATCACAGGAACAACTTTCATAACCATCCACTCCGGACGATTATTGGATTGACGGAAAGACTCAACGATCCTGAGACGCTTGAGAGTATCTTTCTTGCGCTGAACCGAGGTCTCCACTTTGGCCGTAGCACGCAGAGTTACCGCAAGTTCATCGATGTCGATTTTCTTGAGCAGTTCCATGACAGCTTCCGCACCCATACGGGCATCAAAAGTCTTACCGGCATCTTCCAACTCGATGAACTCTTCTTCCGTGAGTACATCGCCTTCTTCGTAAGAAGTATTCCCCTGGTCGATCATGATGTAGTTCTCATAATAGAGAATGCGTTCCAGTTCCCTGATCGACAGGGCCAGTAAATGCCCAATACGGGAAGGAAGTGACTTGAAATACCAAATGTGCGAAACCGGAACGGCCAGAGCGATATGCCCCATGCGTTCGCGACGCACCTTGGATTGGGTTACTTCAACGCCACAGCGGTCGCACACGATTCCACGGAAACGGATGCGCTTGTACTTACCGCAATTACATTCCCAGTCCTTGACCGGACCGAAAATCCTCTCACAAAAAAGGCCGTCACGTTCAGGCTTGAACGATCGGTAGTTGATCGTTTCCGGTTTAGTTACTTCCCCATAAGACCAGGAAAGAATAACCTCCGGAGATGCCATCTGAATCTGAATCGCCGCAAATTCAGCGGGTTTCCTTTTTGCCGCTGGATTCTTAAAAAAATCGACCATTCCGTATCTCCTTTATCGCCTCGTCCGTCGCCACAACGGACTGGTTACGCTCAAAAACAAATTCCTTATTGCTCAAGCAACTGGATGTCCAGACCCAAAGCCTGAAGTTCCTTCACCAACACGTTAAACGCTTCCGGATAGCCCGGTTCCGGTGGGTTTTCACCCTTGACAATAGCTTCATAGACACGACTGCGGCCGGCAACATCGTCCGACTTCACCGTCAACATCTCCTGAAGCGTATAGGCCGCGCCGTAAGCTTCAAGCGCCCAGACTTCCATTTCTCCGAAGCGCTGGCCGCCAAACTGAGCTTTACCGCCGAGCGGCTGCTGAGTAACTAATGAGTAAGGGCCAATCGACCTAGCGTGAATCTTGTCATCCACCAGGTGCGAAAGTTTTAGCATATAAATCAAACCTACCGTTATTTTGTTATCAAACTGACGGCCGGTCATACCATCGTTGAGGTCCATCTTCCCGTCTTCCGGCAAGCCTGCCTCTTTCAGATAGCCCTTGATCTCATCTATGGTAGCACCCTCGAAAACAGGTGTGGCAAAGTACTGATTTAGCTTGCCAGCCGCCCAGCCAAGGTGGGTTTCCAGAATCTGCCCCACGTTCATTCGAGAAGGCACACCCAGCGGATTGAGTATAACGTCAATCGGTGTACCATCGTCCATATAAGGCATATCTTCAGTAGGCACGATCTTGGAAACAACACCTTTGTTTCCGTGACGTCCGGCCATCTTATCACCCACGGATATCTTGCGCCGAATAGCAATGGACACTTTGACCAGTTGCTTGACTCCGGGCGGAAGTTCCGCTCCGCGCTCAACCTTGTCGACCTCAATTTCCATCTGCTGTATCTTTCGAGCCAGCAACTCGGAGGACTGCTCAATGATGTTATTGACCTTTTTATTGATCGCATCATCGGTGCAGAATCCTTCGGGAGCAACTGCTCCTTCAATGTCGAACGAGTCAAAGAAATCGGCCTTGTATTTGTGACCGGATCTGATTAGCACAGAATTATCAACCACTGATCGCACTGTTTGCGAGGCCTTACCGTCCAACAGAGTCCCGACCTTCTCATTTCTGAGCTTCTTGATGTCTATTAGAATCTTGTTGAACGACCTCTTAATATCAGATATCTGGCTCTTTTCGAGCTTTTTGGCCTCTTCGGATCGCTCCTTACGAGCAAATGTACGCGTACGAATAACTACGCCCTTCATTCCCGGAGGAGCCTTGAGACTCGCATCGCGAACATCGCCGGCCTTTTCGCCGAATATCGCACGCAATAGACGCTCTTCGGGTGAAAGTTCTGTTTCACCTTTTGGGGTAACTTTGCCGACTAAAATATCACCAGCTTCGACTTCGGCACCCTCTCGAATAATACCAAACTCATCGAGATTCAAGAGAGCCTCTTCAGAAACATTGGGAATTTCACGAGTGATTTCCTCAGCGCCGCGCTTAGTATCGCGAACCTGAAGTTCGTACTCCTCAATATGCACGGATGTAAAAATATCTTCCTGAACGAGGCGTTCAGAGAGGATGATAGCATCCTCAAAGTTATAGCCACGCCAGGGCATGAATGCGACGAGGACGTTGCGACCAAGGGCAAGTTCTCCCCTGTCCACCGCCGGGCCGTCGGCGAGAATATCACCAACGGTGACTGTATCACCGAGACTTACAACCGGGTGAAACAGTACACAAGTATCCTGGTTAGAACGGCGGAATTTGGTCAGTTTGTATTCGACGTCTTCCACATAACCCAGGTCGCCCGAGCGTTCACGCGTCTTCGGCCGTATGACGACTTTTGAGGAATCAGCAAATACGACCTCTCCATCTTCTTTGCACTTGATTACGGCACCGGCGTCCGAAGCGGCTTTCTTTTCCATACCGGTACCCACTCGGGGGGCATCCGTTCTCAACAGAGGAACAGCCTGTCTTTGCATGTTGGACCCCATAAGCGCACGGTTAGCATCGTCGTGCTCAAGGAACGGGATCAGTGACGCGGCTACCGACACTATCTGGCGCGGTGATACGTCAACGTATTGAACATCTGTCGCCGGTATCGAAGGATAATCTGAACGACGGCGTGCAACAACATGGTCGCTTACAAATTTGCCTTTCTCGTCTACCGGTTCACTGCAGGGAGCAATGTAGAAGCGATCTTCTTCATCGGCAGAGAGATAGGTTATATCACCCGTCACCTTACCTTTGGTGACCTTACGATATGGGGTCTCTATAAAACCAAATTTGTTAACTTTGGCGAACGTAGCCAGCGAAGTTATTAGTCCGATATTGGGACCTTCGGGGGTCTCAATGGGGCACATCCGACCATAATGGGTATGATGCACGTCACGAACTTCAAAACCGGCTCTCTCACGTGTCAGTCCGCCAGGGCCCAGGGCTGAGAGGCGACGTTTGTGTGTCAACTCTGACAACGGGTTGGTCTGATCCATAAACTGGGATAACTGTGACGAACCAAAGAAAGTCTCAATCACTGATGAAACGGTGCGGGCATTAACCAAAAGCTGCGGTGTGACATTTTCCTGATCTTTCAACGACAGCCTCTCTCGTATCGTGCGCGCGACTCGAGTCAGAGCCACTGAGAAGAGGTTCCCGAGCAGTTCACCCACCGTACGGGTGCGCCGATTGCCAAGATGATCGATGTCATCGGTAAAGCCCTGTTCGTTGCAAAGACCTATAATATAGCGAATTATGGACAGCAGATCTTCATGATCAAGCACTGACTTGTCCAGCGGGATATCAACACCCAAACGCTGGTTAATCATGTAACGTCCGACCTTGCCCAGATCGTAACGCTTGGTATTGAAGAAGTACTTGTCGAGAAGCGTTTCCGCCATTTCCACCGTGGGCGCTTCGCCCGGACGCAACAGCGAATATATTTTGAATAAAGCCTCTTCACGAGACTTGGTCGTATCCTTGGCTATAGTACTCAATATGACGAGGACCTCGCGTTTTTCGTCACGCTTGATCACACTTATATTTTTGAAACCGAGATCGGCCATCTTCTCCAGTGTGACCTCGTTAATCGGCTCACCGGTTCCAAATGCGATTTCTCCGGTTTCACTGTCGATTAGATTCTCACCCAGAAAAGCACCGTCAAGCTCCTGAGCTTTCTTACCCTTAACACTTACCTTTTCCGGTTTGTAGAATAACTTAACCAGGTCTTCATCGGTTGAGTAGCCGATAGCTCTCAGAAGAGTGGTAACGGGTATTTTTCGTTTGGTGTCAATGAAGACATACATGATGTCGTTAATGTCGGTAGAGAACTCGATCCAGCTGCCACGGTACGGAATAATCCGCGCCGAATATAGCATCTTACCATTGGGATGCCGTTCGCTGTCGAAAAAGACACCGGGGCTGCGGTGCAACTGACTAACAATAACACGCTCAGCGCCATTGATTATAAATGTTCCCCAGTCCGTGATAAGCGGGAACTCACCAAGATAAACGTCCTGTTCGACGATATCCTTGACTTCCTTCTCCTCTCCATCACCCTGTCGGGCAATGAGTCGCATCGTTACGCGAAGCGGGGCCGCAAAGCTCATATTCCGTTCGCGACATTCTTCGATACTGTATCTGGTCGGACCAAGATGGTAGCCAACAAACTCCAGAGTATAATTCTCATGGATGTCAGTAACCGGAAAAACGTCCTGAAAGATCCGATTCAACCCTGTATTATCACGTTTCCCCGGAGCTACATCGAGCTGCAGGAAATCATGATAGGATAAGAGCTGAAGATCCAGAAGATTGGGCATTTCCGCAATATCGGAAAGTGACCCAAAACTCGTCCTTGTAATAACTCCCGTGTTGGACAATGCCACATCCTCCTAACAATAAAGAAACTTACTCTCAGCCGGTGACGGTTACCGACCACAAGCAGTTTCGGTCATGGAGTAAAAACCTGTAAAATAAGGCGATCCTGTCTTTTTTTCATTCTCTCCCTGTCATTCTTTTCAGGGAGCCAAGAGAGCAGTCAATCAACCTACAAACAAAACCTCTGGGATAAATTTTAACGCGCTTCGCTTTTGAGCTACGTTGCAATAAACGGGTCGGGAACTTAAAAATTCCCGACCACAGATAAGAAATAGCTGACTACTTGATCTCAATGATCGCGCCGGCATTTTCGAGTCTCTCTTTGGCTTTCTCAGCCTCATCTTTAGAGACACCTTCTTTCACCTTGGTAGGTGCGGCTTCGACCAGATCTTTGGCCTCTTTCAGGCCGAGCGAAGTCAATTCACGAACAGCCTTAATGACCTGAATCTTCTTGTCACCGGCTGAATTAATTACAACATCAAACTCTGTCTGCTCTTCAACTTCGGCGGGACCAGCTCCGGCGCCCGGACCAGCGATGGCCACCGGTGCGGCGGCAGTTACTCCGAATTTGTCCTGAATTGCCTTGGACAGATCCGCAAGATCCATGGCACTCAGACCAGAAATCTTTTCAACGATTTCATCAATCACGGCGTTAGACACTTTGGTTCCTCACAGATTATTGGTTAATCTCAGTTTTTTCATTACATATTCAAATCAAAAAGCGATATCGAACCACCCCGGCTGGACCATGCCGAGTAGAAGCGTAGGTCAAATCGCATTTTCAAAGGTCCGTTAATTATCCTTCACTCTGCCTTTTCTCCGACAGCGCGTCGATCGAACCGACTAATTCTCTAAAGAATCCGTCGAGACTACCAACCAATTCGCTGAACGGGGCCTCCACTGAAGCAACCAATAGCGACAATAGCATGTCTTTCGGTGGCAGGTCAGCCAGACGCCCTATATCGGCCGCATCAAATATCTGCTCGTCAACGACAAACACTTTCATGCGCGGCAGGTCTTTGGCCTTGAAAGAGTCATTGAGAATCTTGGCCGCAATGGCCGCGTCGTCCATGGCAAATGCGATGGCCGTCGGACCAACAAGATGCTCACTCACATCCGGCACTCCGGCTTCGCTGGCTGCAATTTTAATCAGAGTATTTTTTTCAATAAGCAATCTCACGTTCGATTCACGCAGACTTTTCCTCAGACCGGTCATGTCAAGGACATTCAGCCCCTGATAGTCGGTAACAAAGAAAGAACCCGCCTCTTCAAACAGTTTTTTGGCCGCTGCAACAGCTTCCAGTTTTTTCGGATTTGGCATATATATGGCTCCTTCTTACTTTACTTCTTTAAAGTCGCGATTAGTCCGGCGTGATCCAGTTTCAAACCCGGTCCCATCGTCGAACAGATGGCCACACCAAGAACATACGCTCCCTTGGTAACCGCCGGTTTGGCTCTTATGATGGCGTCCAGAAAAGCCAGGACATTTTCGCCGATCTTGTCGCCATCAAATGACAATTTTGCCACGGCGGCTGCAATATTGGCCTGCTTGTCGATCCGGAACTCTATCCGGCCGCCCTTGACTTCTTTGATCGCCTTGGCGACATCCATCGTCACAGTACCAATCTTGGGATTCGGCATCAGTCCGCGCGGACCAAGGATTTTGCCGAGTGGTCCCAGAATTCTCATCATGTCCGGGGTGGCCACGGCGACATCAAAATCAGTCCAACCGCCTTTTACTTTCTCAGCAAGGTCTTCGGCGCCAACAAAATCAGCTCCGGCCTCTTGAGCTTCGGCAGCTTTGTCACCGGAAGCAAACACCGCCACGCGCACTGTCTTGCCAGTCCCGTTGGGCAGAGCCACGGTGCCGCGGACCATCTGGTCAGCATGCTTAGGATTGACACCCAATCGGACCGCAACTTCGACCGATTCATCAAACTTAGCATACTTATTCTCTTTGATGATACTGACCGCTTCATCCAAAGCGTAGTGACGCGTACGGTCAACGGTAGTGCGATAAGTCTTGTAGTTTTTAGAACGTTTCATTTACTCCACTCTCCCCAACGCCAATTCAATTTGCGCCAGGTTCAAACGAACAGGTTTCACTATTGAAAGGAATCAGCGAACCTCGATACCCATCGAGCGCGCTGTACCTTCTATAATCAACATCGCCGCTTCTACCGAAGAAGCGTTGAGATCTTCCATCTTTTTCTCAGCTATCTCCCGAACCTGGTCCTTGCTGACCGCGCCAACTTTATCCTTGTTCGGAACTCCCGAACCCTTTTTCAGCTTGGCCGCAATTTTCAAAAGCGTCGAAGCAGGCGGAGCCTTGGTGATAAAACTGAAGGATTTATCGGCATAGACGGTTATTATGACCGGAGTCAAAACGCCGCCGCCCTGCTGGGTGCGGGCATTAAAGGCCTTGCAAAACTCCATGATATTGACGCCGCGCTGGCCCAGTGCGGGACCGACCGGCGGAGCCGGATTTGCTTGTCCGGCAGGAATCTGAAGCTTGATATAGCCTGATACTTTCTTTGCCACTGTCTCTAACTCTCCTTACTTGCTCTTTGCTATTTCCACCTGAAGGAAGTCAAGTTCCACCGGCGTGGGACGTCCAAAGATCGAAACCATAACTTTTACTTTGCGACGTTCCATATTGACTTCGCTGACCGTACCGGAAAAATCTGCAAAAGGTCCATCGTTGACCTTGACAGAATCACCCGCCTGAAACGGTACCTCGGTCACCTCCGCCGTACGACTGCGGTCAATCTGACCAACAATCCTCTCAACTTCGGACTCCTTCAAAGGGCGCGGCGTTCCCCCGCCACCGACAAAATTCGTAATGCCGGGGGTGGAGACAACCACATCCTGCGTGCGCTTGTCCAATTCGACCTGCACCAGAATGTAACTGGGCAGAAACTTCTTGGTGCTCGTGGCACGCTTCCCGCGCTTCATCTCCGTTACTTCTTCGGTCGGCACCAGAATCTGGCCAAACTTATCTTCAAGACCGGCATTTTCAATGGCCGACTCTAGATATCTCTTAGCCTTCTGTTCGTGGCCTGAATAAGTATGCACGGCATACCACTTAAACGGCATGTCCAATCAACCTCCACCGATACCAAAAATCGAACGGACTCCCAAAGTGAGAATACGGTCAACAATGCCAATGAAAATAGCCACTATCACCGACATCACGATAGTCACGATAGTGGAACCGATAAGCTCGTCTTTCGACGGCCAGGTCACTTTGCGGAGTTCCGCTACGGCTTCTTTTAAAAACTTATTAAACTTTTCCAAATCACCACTCTTTATTCAAAAAGATTGCAGGCCAGGAGGGACTTGAACCCCCAGCATCCGGTTTTGGAGACCGGCGCTCTACCAATTGGAGCTACTGGCCTGTATAAGGAAATTCGTTACCTCGTTTCCTTGTGCAAAGTGTGCTTATTGCAAAACCGACAGTACTTACGAAATTCAACTCGCTCTGGATGAAGACGTTTGTTTTTCTTGGTATCGTAGTTTCGCTGCTTGCACTCACCACAAGCCAGGGTCAGTCTATCTCTGGACATTTCAAGTCACCAATCCGGCTAACGCCGTTTTATTCCTTAACATCCGCGATAACGCCGGCGCCGACCGTACGACCGCCTTCTCTAATGGCA
>JAUXBO010000096.1 GCA_030619345.1 Candidatus Zixiibacteriota bacterium
AGGTCGGACCGGGTTCCTCCAGTCGGACGAGTTATTGCCGGTCACTAATATCATGATCCGGTCTTCTTCCACCCAATTGTCTTTTTTGTCCGGCGGATAGTAGACACGGCCAATTTCGAAAAGTTTTAGATCGAGGTTTCGATGGGAGATATTGTGCTGCACAACATTCAAAGCTGATTGAGCCAGGCAGGTTCTCATCACATTCAAATCTTCAGACACTGGATTGAGAATCTTAATCAACGACAATTTTGGCTCCATGAATTCGGCCAGTTTGCCCTCGACCATCCCATGATGGATCATCTCATCAAAACCCGCTCCGGTCAGAATACGGCGTACATCTGACTTAAAGTCATCCTCGAAATGACTCGGTGTAAATAGCGGCCCTATATTCTCTTGCGCATCGGGGATAGCATCGAAACCAATAATGCGCGCGACCTCTTCAATCAGATCAATCTCCCGTTCAAGGTCAGGACGGAAAGTCGGAACCGTGACTATTAAGTCATCACCGCCGGATACTTTACATTTGAGCAGTTCGAGAATCTCGACCATACGATCTTTAGTAAGGTTTGTGCCCAGCACTCGATTGCATTGGTCGGGACGGAATCTGATTTGCAGTGGCTCAACTTTTTTCGGGTAGCAATCGACAATGCCGGTCAGAACCTGACCGGAACAAAGCTCCTGCATAAGAGCGGCGGCTCGGTCGATAGCGTATTCGATCCCGTTGGGGTCGGCCCCTTTTTCAAACCTATTCGATGATTCCGTTACCATGCCAAGCAGGCGACGACTTTTGCGGATCATCGGCGCATTGAAATAGGCGGCTTCCAAGAGGATGTTGCTTGTGCTTTCTTCGACTTCGGAGTCAAGACCGCCCATCACGCCCCCAACCGCCACGCCAATTTTACCATTGGTTATCATAGTTACATCGGGAGTGAGTTCATGGGATTGTCCGTCGAGAGTGGTAAACGATTCCTTGTCCCGAGCCAGACGTACGACCACCTCACTGGAGCCGAAACGGTCCAGATCAAAGGCATGCAGAGGGTGTCCGCATTCAAGCATAACCAGGTTGGTAATATCGACGATATTTGAAATCGGCCTCATTCCGGCTGTGATGATTTTTTTCTTTAGCCACCAGGGGGACGGACCAATTTTTACACCCCGGATAACACGCGCCGCATATCTTGGGCAGGCGTGCGAATCTTCGATAGCAACCGAGATAACGTCAGAGGCCTTCTCGCTGACCTCTTTTAGCTTTATTTCGGGCAGTTTCACCTCGACTCCGGCCAGCGTGGCCAGATCACGAGCAATTCCGATAGCCGACAATGAATCGGCCCGGTTTGGGGTAAGTTCAAAAGTCAGGATATAATCGTTGTAGACCAGATGCTCGGCCAACGGTTGTCCGACTTTGGCACCTGAGTCGAGTTCTATTATCCCGGAGTGATTATCACTGAGGTCAAGTTCGCGTTCCGAGCAAATCATACCGGTTGATTCGATCCCCCGGATTTTCACTTTCTTGATTTCTATATCGCCAGCGAGTTTTGCGCCCAGTTGTGCCAGAGGAACCTTCATCCCGGTGGCTACATTTGGCGCTCCGCAGACAACGTCGAATGTTTTGGAGCCATCGTTTACTGTGGCAAGGCGAATTTTATCGGCACCTTCGATCGGCTTAAGGTCCAGCACTTCGGCCACCACTACTTTATCCATATAGCGCGAAGTTGACTCGATCTCCTCGCAGGCCGTGCCGCACAGGGTCAGACGGTCGGCTACTTCCTCGACCGGCCAGTCAACTCCTGTCAGCTCCACAAGCCAATTGTAAGATATTTTCATCGTCTAATCAGAACTGCCGCAGAAAGCGGACATCATTGTTAAAGAAAGTTCGAATATCGGTTATTTTGTACTTCAACATAGCCGGTCGCTCGACGCCCATTCCAAAGGCGTAGCCGGAATACTTGTCGGGATCATGTCCCGTGGCCTTGAGCACATTCGGGTCGATCATTCCGCAGCCAAGAATCTCCAGCCAGCCGGAGTACTTGCAAACCTGGCAACCCTTGCCGGTGCAGAGGAAACAGGAAATATCGACTTCGGCCGATGGTTCCGTAAAAGGGAAAAACGATGGCCGAAATCTCAACTTGAGTCCTTCGCCAAAAAAATTCTTACAGAATGCAACCAGAGCTCCTTTTAAGTCCGCAAGAGTAACTCCGACATCGATCAGGAAACCATCGACCTGATAAAAGGCGGCATGGTGTCTTGTTGAAATTGCTTCATTGCGATAACAGCAGCCCGGCACTATTATTTTGACCGGCGGATCGGTCCGTTCAAGTTCACGAACCTGAACCGGGGTCGTATGAGTTCGCAGAAGTCGCCCGCCCTCGACAAAGAAGGTGTCCTGCATATCCCGAGCCGGATGATCCGGGGGGAAATTCAGCGATTCAAAATTATAATAGTCGGTTTCAATATGGGGACCACGAGCGATCTCAAAACCCATTCCGCGAAAAGTATCGCAGATCTGCTCGATTACCTGATTGATGATATGGACTTTTCCTATTTGAGGATCAGTTCCGGGAAGGGTGGGATCAAAGTCAGAAGCTTCCTTGACACCAGAGTGTGATTCCGTGGCCAGGATGATTTCTTGTTCCAGCTCCGTGCGGCACTTATTAGCGGCGGCCCCGACTTCTTTTTTCTCGTCCGGAGAAAGGTCTTTGAGCTGTTTGAGGATAGCCGTAAGCAGACCCTTGCGGCCCAGGAATTTTACCCTGACTTCATTAATAGAATCGAGCGAATCAGATTTCTTGATTCGCTCGATTGCTTCTTGTCTTAACTGAGTAATCTCGTCCAGCAATGACATAGGCTTACCGGCTTGAGCTACTTACCGGTTGCCATTTTGGCTATAGCGGAGAATGTGTCCATATCGCGGGCGGCGATGTCGGCCAGCATTTTGCGATCGAGATTTATTCCCTCTTTCTTCAAACCAGCTATCAGAGTCGAGTAATTCGTATCGCACATTTTAGCGGCGGCGGAAATACGTGTGATCCAAAGAGCACGAAACACGCGTTTCTTATTCCGGCGATCACGATAGGCGTACTGAAGGCCCTTCTGGACTGTTTCCAGCGCTGTCCGATACAGATTGCGACGCCCGCCAAAGTTGCCTTTGGCTTTATCCAGTACTTTCTTGTGGCGGCGATGAGCAGCGACGTTATTTTTTGCACGAGGCATTTTCTATAAACTCCTTAGAATCAACTATGCGTTAGGGATCATCCGCGCAACTCTTTTGGTATCCCCTTTGGACACCAAAGTCGACTTACGCAGTTTACGTAACCGTTTCGGACTCTTCTTGGTCAGAATATGGTTATGTAGAGATTTGTTTCTCTTGAATTTCCCGGTCCCGGTCTTCTTAAAGCGCTTGGCCGCCGACCGGACGGTTTTGATTTTCGGCATTACATATCTTCCTTTATAGTTTCTTGCTTATTTTCAATTTCACCAGGTTCTACTTTGTTCGCCATATCGTCGTTTGACTTTGACCCATCATCCTTCTTAGCCGCATCACTCTTCAGCTTCTTCAGATAGGCCGGCGATGGAGACATAATCATATTCATGTGTCTGCCTTCCATCTTTGGCGGAACTTCCACCACCGCGATATCGGCAAGAGTTTCTTCGACTCTTTTAAGGACTTTAGCTCCAAACTGTTGGTAGGCCATCTCACGTCCACGAAACATCACAAAAACTTTTACTTTACTACCGGCTTCCAAGAATTCACGCACATGCTTTGTCTTAAACAGGAAGTCGTGATCATCGATTTTCGGCCTAAACCGCATTTCCTTCATCTGTGAAGTATGCTGTTTCTTCTTGGCGATTTTCTCTTTTTTCGCAATCTCGTACTTGAACTTGCCATAATCGAGAATACGACAAACCGTTGGGCGGCTGTTGGGTGATACTTCAACCAAGTCCAGCCCTAAGTCGTTGGCCCGGCGCAAAGCGTCCTCGACCGGTAGAATTCCCAATTGTTCACCTTCAGGACCGATCAATCTTACCGGGGAAACTCTTATCCGGTCATTGATCCGATGATTCGTATTTGAGATGTACTCCTCCTACTTATTATTTATGTTCTTCAAGACCCTTGTGGTCTATTTCATCTTTGAAAAGAGTGACAGCCTCGTCTATCGACATGACACCCTGATCGCCGGCTGTATGTTTGCGCAACGAGACTTGCTCGGCCTCTGCCTCTTTGGCGCCAACGATAATCATATAGGGCACCTTCTGCACTTCGGCCAATCTAATCTTGGCACCGATCTTCTCGGAACGGTCATCCAACTGGACACGAATATTCTCGTCTTGCAGCCGCTTGGTAATCAAAGCGGCATAATCCATTAAATTGTCAGATATTGGCAGAACCTTAACCTGCACCGGAGCTAACCATAGCGGGAAATTGCCGGCATAGTGTTCTATAAGTACGCCAAAAAATCTTTCTATAGACCCCAGCAACGCCCGATGAATCATGTACGGTCGCCGCTGTTGTCCCTCAGCATCAATATAGTGCAGATCGAAGCGTTCCGGCAAGGAAAAATCAAACTGTATGGTCGAGCATTGCCAGTTACGATTGAGAGCATCTTTAATTGCAATATCTATTTTAGGTCCGTAGAACGCTCCGCCACCTTCGTCAACCTCATATTCGAGGCCACATTTATCGAGTGCAGCGCGAAGTCCGTCTTCAGCCCGCACCCAGTCAGCCGGATCACCAATCGCCTTCTCAGGACGGGTGGACAGATAAATATCGTATTTACTGAAACCGAATGACTTGAGAATATGTACACAGAAATTAAGAATCCAAACCAGTTCATCTTCCATAGCATCGTGGGCCACAAAATGATGAGCGTCATCCTGGGTGAATCCCCGAACACGCATCAGACCGTGCAGAACACCGCCTTTTTCGTATCGGTAAACGGTTCCCAATTCCGCCCATCTTAAGGGCAGATCTCGATACGACCAACGCCGTGACTTGTACATAACAATATGGAATGGACAGTTCATCGGCTTCAGTTGATACTCACGATTGTCAACATCGATAGCGCCGTACATATCGTCGGCATAAAAATCGGTATGCCCGCTGCGATGCCAGAGTTCCAGATTTGCGATATGCGGTGAATAAACGAGTTCGTAGCCACTCTTGAGATGTTCTTTTCTCCAGAAGTCTTCGATTTCGTTGCGAACCCGAGCACCCTTGGGCAGCCACATGACCAGACCGGCTCCGACCTCTTCACTGATATGAAACAACTCTAGTTGTTTGCCAAGTATGCGATGGTCCCTTTTTTTGGCTTCCTCCAGCCGCTCCAGGTATTCATCCAGCATTCCCTTTTTGGGATAAGAGACTCCGTAGATTCTCTGAAGCATTTTGTTGCGCTCATCACCGCGCCAGTAAGCGCCGGAGGTGGCGGTCAGCTTGAATGCTTTTATGATACCGGTTCTGGGAATATGTGGACCGCGACAGATATCCTCAAAACGAGAATGATAATATACGGTAACAGTATCGTCTTCAAACCCTTCAAGCAGTTCTACTTTGTAGTTAGCATCCAACTTAGAATAGTGTTCGATCGCTTTTTGGCGGTCCATCACTTCATAGCGGAAAGTGGCATTCTCGGCGATGATCTCGGCCATTTTTTTCTCAATCTTGACCAGATCTTCGGGAGTAAACGGCGTTTCAACTTCGAAGTCATAATACCAGCCCTCGTCGATTGGAGGGCCTATGGCCAACTTCACACCGGGAAATAATTCCTGCACTGCTTGGGCCATGATATGCGAACTGGAGTGCCAGAAGACCTCACGGCCTTCGGCCTCTTTGAAAGTCAAGACTTCAATAGGAGCGTCGGAGTCGACCGAACCGGACAAATCTCGCACCTGACCATCCACCTTGATAGCAATTGCTTCTTTGGCAAGACGGGGTGAGATTGACTTAGCAATGTCCATTCCGGTAGTCTGGCCGGGATACTCACGCACCGACCCATCCGGAAATGTCACGTTCACTTGAGACATCGATTTTCTCACAAAATCAAAGGGCGGATCACCAGAAAATCCGGTGCGATCCGCTTTATTAAAATGGTGGGCGATACTGGAATTGAACCAGTGACCCCTTGCATGTCAAGCAAGTACTCTAACCATCTGAGCTAATCGCCCAACTAACAATATCTTAGCCGCTCATCAGAGTTGTATATAATATAGGGAGGGTTTTGAATTGTCAAGGGCAATTTTGAAGCCGTAAAATCACACCCAAGTCGTTGTCCGTTATCGCGTTCTACGGAGTGTCCCGTTCCGGCTATCAACCCATTCCAGCTATTTGGAGGAAGGTCTCGGCCTGACCATACTCTTCCTGCAGCAAACCGGAGAATTCTTCCATATCTGTTTCTTCCAGACCAAAAAACTCGGTGACATCTGAATCGACAGCTCCAATCAAATGCTTTTCTTCGTCAGTGTACAGAGTCTTTTTGGCAATAAAATTACCCAGGCTGATCAAGTATGGCATCGGGTCTTCTTCGCCAGTCTTGGTCGGATTATGATGAAACGCAATTGCCTCGGTGAGTTTCTGTGGCAGCTTCCACTGCAAGGCCAGCACACCACCCACCTGAGCATGATCAAAACCGATTGTCCTCTGCTCAACCATGAAATCAGGTGATATCTGGTCGTTTTGTCGTTCTTCCAGATACTGGTTGAATTCATCCCTGAGAAAGCAGCTTATAACCATTTTACCAATATCGTGCAGCAATCCGGCTGAAAAAGCGGAATCTGGATTAATGAACCCACGAGAACGGACTTTCTGAGCAAGCAATCGACAGCAGAACCCGGTAGCCAACGAATGACGCCAATGACGATCCTGAAATTCCTGGTCGTTTTGGTCGGTTTTGAACATGCCCAGTACAGAGGCCGAGAGCACAAGGTTTTTGATTGCCTCGATACCTACAATGACGACAGCATGTTTTACAGAATCCACTTCGCGCGCCAAACCATAGAAGGCGGAGTTGGTGAGTTTAAGCACTTTGACCGACATGGCAGGATCTTCGGCAAGGATATTGGCTATCTGCGACGCTGACACATCGGGATTGCTCATCACCTTTTGTATCTGATGAAACACAATCGGTGGCGTCGGCAGATTGCGGATGTTGGAGACGACTTGCTTTACTTTGTTGTCAATTGCGGTTAATTCCATTGTCGTTACTTAATCCTCTTCTAAGTGACCGATCAGTTTGTCAGCAATCTCGATTCGAACATCATTTCGATCGTAATATCCGTTGGCGATTCTTTCCCGGACCTGATCAAGACGTGTCTGCCCAAGTTCGGTTTCGGTTTCGGTTTTGGCCGTTGACAGCGTCCGGGAGGTGTCGGCCAGATCGGCCAATCTCTTCCTGGCTTGCAGCGAAATCGAGACTGTGTCCTTTTTTTTCGCCGACCCTTCTGTCTTTACTTCCTTACTTTCCTGCTTTGGCTGATTTGTCAGCAAAGCGTTTTCTTTCACTGGTCCGATTTCCATCTTTCCACCTTTCACTTCCAATTGAAGGCGCCCGGACAATTCCGGGTTTTCTCACTAATTACTGTTTACCATCTACAAATTGCGGCGAGGGCGACACATCCGTGCCAATGTACTGCAGGATCTTTTTGCTATTTCTTAGTTCGCCCATTTCTTCCTTTATTCGATCATAACGATCTTTGATATATATTTCGCTGTCCTCTACCAGCTTGACGTTCTTCTTGATGAGTGTCGCAATGCTGTTTATCAGTTTCTTCACACCGGGAAGGACCGAAGCCATTTTGAAAAGTTTTGGATTCTTGTCCCTGATAGTGGCAATCTTTTCTTCCGAGCGTTTGATCCGGCGGTGGCAGCGCTCAATTTCCGAGTAGAGATCGAGCAGATTGTCATCGCGGCTGAACTTGATCTGATCACGCTGCTTGTCCAGCATGATATAAAGTGACTGATAAAACGAGTACTCTTCCTTTAAAATGAAGATCAACTCTCTTTCCAACTGGTTGATGTCTCTTAAGTCCATGTTGATCCTATCGTCAGGCGGTGGTAGCAAATTCTGGCGTGTCGGACGTGGCTTTCCGTTCAGGATTGCCAGTATCCAAGCTCGCCTCTTGTTGTTTCAAACCGGCCCAGCCTTCTCTAAGGTTGTCCAGTATGCTTATAATA
>JAUXBO010000181.1 GCA_030619345.1 Candidatus Zixiibacteriota bacterium
GAACCGTCGATATCGGCAGCGACAAAGTCCGGGGGAGCCGGTCCGCCACCAAATAGGTAGTCGACCAGATAAGTAAGATCGGAAACATCGGGACCAGAACCACTTCCATTTATATCTCCGCAGATATAGACCAAAACAGAAACAGAAAGTGAGTCGGCTTGGTAGGTATCGCTAACTTCGACCATGAAGTCAATCAGTTGCCGATCCTGGGGAGAAACTCCAACGAGAGAGTCGCCCGAGACTGCCAACCAGGCAGGATAGTCAGAATAAGTTATTGAAATATCATTCTCATCCGGGTCTGTATAATCGGGATAGAACGAAAAGAGCGTATTTGACTTGCAAAGGAGTGAATCCTCAGGTGCTATCACCGGCGGGGTGTTGATTGTAAAAGTATGAGCCCACGATTCGCCGATGTATGGATGAGTCTCGATTCTTCCCGAGTTGTCTGCGGCCTTAAGATAGTATGATATTTCATTACCCGAGACCAGAGTTGGAAGTTCGCAATAGAATGAATCGGGATTCAAAGTTACAGTCAGGCTGATCTGTTGAACTCCTCCACCGTCAACACGGTAATACACCTTCAGGGAATCCTGAATCAGGAGTTCTCCGGAACATGCCGTGATTTGGGCCGAGATTGGAAGATATGTTTCCGATAGCTGGAATCCTGCAAGAGGGATGTGATGAACGTATAACATTTTTTCATCTGGGACACCCATCGCACGACAGTGAATAGCATCGTCGTCAAGCCATGAGCCAGAATATCCGAGAACCTCATATCCGGGCATGGCATCGCGGTAAGTTTGCAATGCGATCGCGTCATGGCTGCTTCCAAAAATAGGGACGAAGACTTTCTTGTTAAGAATTATGGAATTGGTATAGGCCGTCCCATATGGGCAGTATATGCGAACGACGTTGTATGGCTGTCCCCAGGCTGATATTTGCTGTGACAGCTGCTCGGCCCGGGCATTAAGAAGAGTGTAGCTGCTGCTTGACGCTGGAACATCTTTTACCAATATAGTCGTAGGATTGAGAAACTTCGCCCAGCAATCGATATGATGAATGCCACCAGATTCGATATAGTCAAGAACAGTATATTCGTTGCCGAGGTAGGCGAGCATAAGTGAATCGATTTCAGCAGTAGTTTTAGTTGGGTTTTCATTATACACCAACTTCGTTGACATTGACCTTCCCAGTCCGTCCGACATATGGTTTCCACCGGTATGGATCAGGTCCACGCCAAAAATAGGCAGGCTCCACTCGCTGGCCAATACTTGGGGAATGACATCGTCATCAGGCCGTGGTCGGTTGTAAATGTGGTCAACTATTCCAAGCTGGTTGTCGTTGAATATGAACCAGGGTCCGTAGTCGCGAGTCCAAATCGAATTTGTAGATGCGATTATAAACTGAGTGTTGGTTATGTTTACGCCATAGGCGGAATAGTAGTTTCGTGCAGACGTTTCCTGAGAACTGCTGGCGACAATTGTCGTAACTATCAAATCCTCTGACATATCTGCAACCAATGAGACAGGAATCCCCAGCGGCCAACGAATGATGACGCCCTGCGATGGTTCCCATTCGGCCGAGTTACGTACGATTCCCGAGGGTGCCGCCGTACTGCGGTGATTTTTTCCGATATCGTCGAGATGTTGCTTTTCATACTCAGTAAGTCCGATAGGAAGGAAGCCATCGACATGATCTTGATCTAGCCCACTTACCGGAGTGATTAGTAGTAGAAGTTGGATTGTCAGGACTATGAAAAGGCTGTTTAATCGGCGAGATGATTTCTCAGGATGCATAATTCAAGATAATAAAATGTATTGAATTGTCAATGCCCGAAAGCTTCCGGATGATTGGATCATCTCAACGAATGCAGGATACATCAGCTTTTATCGACAACAAAGAAAAACCAGTGTCCCACCCAGCTGATGAGTTTAGGATTCATTGATGTGCCCTCTCTGGAAGAACCCACCTGGTAGGTGGGGTACAGTCAGGACAGGCCGGGACGTCTGCCGCCCACAGAAGCACAAAAAAAACGGCCCGCAGATGCGGGCCGTTTGTAGTATCAAATAGTAAAGCGTGTCTACTATTTTTTGACCGTATTGATCAGCCATTCGGTGCTGACTGATTTCGGACGGGTGATCGCGGTACCCATGGCGCGGTTGAGAACCAACTGCGACAGCATACCCAGCGAACGCGAAACCGAGAACAGGACCGTGTAATACTCGAACTCTTTCAGTCCATAGTAATACAACAGAGCGCCGGAACCGGCATCGACATTCGGCCACGGGTTCTTGGCTTTGCCGTGCTCTTTGAGAACCTCGGGAACGATGCGGAAGACACGATCGACCGTCTGGAAAACCGGATCCTTCTTCATATATTCGCGGCCAAAGGCGTTGAAAGCTGTAAAGCGCGGATCGGTTACACGGAGAACCGCATGACCATAGCCGGGGATGACCTTACCGGAGTTCAGCGTTTCCCAAGCATAGTCGCGGATTTCCTGCTCGCTCGGAGCGCCACCGAATTTCTCCATTGTCTGCAGCACCCAGTTGAGACACTCCTGGTTAGCCAATCCGTGTAGCGGACCGGCCAGACCGTTGAGTCCGGCGGAGACAGCATAGAAAGGATCGGACAGGGCCGAACCCACCGTATGGCAGGTGTTAGCCGAGACGTTGCCACCTTCATGGTCGGTGTGCAGCGTAAGGTAGAGGCGCATCATTTTGGCCGTTTCGCCTTTTTTCGGCGGAAGGCCGAGCATGTGGGTGTAGTTGGCACTCCAGTCCAGTTTTGGTTTCGGCTCAATGATCGGACCCTTTTTGTAACGGATACGATATACACCGGCGGCGATCGAGTGAATCGTCGCAATGATCTTCATCGCATCTTCCAGGGCCGGTTCCCAGTAGTCTTCCTTCTTCATACCTTCGGTATAACGTTTACGGAAGGATGACTCATGTTCCATCGCCAGGATGGCGGTGTCGAGCATAGCCATCGGGTGGGAAGTTTTCGGCATTGCCTTGAGAACTTTCCAGATGTAGGCCGGAACTTCGCCGAAGGCATTGAGTTCCTTCTGGAGCAGCTTGAGTTCGTCTTCGGTCGGCAGCTTGCCGGTGATGAGCAGCCAGAAAATTTCTTCCGGGATTTTGTCTTTGATCTTCATGATCGGTTTACCACGAATGATCAATCCCTGATCCGGTTCCACAACGGAAGTGTCGCAGACCATTCCTTTGACACCACGCATGCCACCGATTGCCTGGGCGACGGAGACTTCGGAAATCTTGTCCGCTCCGTGTTCTTTGATGAGAGTTTTCCGTTCTTCACGGAGTTTCGGGATCATTCCCGCGAGAGTTTCTTTGAGTGTTTTAGCCATGATTTTGGCTCCTTTTTTATCTCACAAACCTTAAGTACGGTTAGTTTGCTTATGTGAAATGTTTCACATTTTTCTAATATGTTATAGTATAAGTTGGCGGTTGTCAAGTAGAGGGTAGTATTCAGGACCTACTTTTTTCAGTTTTCGACGGATAGCGCTGAAATCTTGTGGAAATTCTTCGCAGAAATCAGGGGAAAATCTTGCCCGGATTGAGGATGGAGGCGGGGTCGCAGATGGTCTTGAGGTCTCGCATTACACCTAAAGTACTCGGATCGAATTCAAGCGGCAGATACTGCCTTTTCTCAAGTCCAATTCCGTGCTCACCGGTCAGAGTGCCGCCGAGAGCGATGGTCTTTTTCATCAGGAGAGCGACATTTTGATCGATTAAGGCTCGATTGGCGGTAGTATCTTTGTTGGCCATGAAATTCACATGAAGATTGCCATCGCCAGCGTGACCAAAGGAATTTATCCTTAATTCACTCTGCTTGTTTAGCTTCGATACCCAGTCGACCAATTCGGTGAATTTGGAGATCGGAACTGCTACATCCTCAGAGAGCCTTAACTCAGCTACGGCCTTGGCCGCGAGTGATAGATTTCGCCTAACTTTCCATAGCTGGTCGGCTTTTTTGGGGTCACTTTCGATCTTAAGATATGAAGCGTTGTTATCGGTGCAGATTTTCCGAATCATATCTTCGTTCGTGGTTTCAATCAGCAGGATAGCCCCGACTTGGTCCAAGCCCTCGTTTTTTTCATATTCATTGGAGCAGGCGGCCGCATCGCCATCAAGGAATTCCAGAACCGTCGTGATGATACCAGCCGAGACAATGTCGGTAACGGTTTGTCCGGCGTCTGAGGGATGGTCAAATGCTACCAGAATTGTGTCTCCCGGTGTGGGGATGGGGGAGAGTTCCAGAGTCATCTCAGTAATAATCGCCAGCGTGCCTTCCGAACCGATAAAGAGATCGGTCAAATTAAAGCCGCTTATTTGGTTGTAGCAACCGGTGCCGATCACGCGACCATCAGGCATGACCGCTTTTAGGCCGAGAATATAGTCTCGCGTCACTCCAAATCGTTTGCAGCGCAGTCCGCCCGCGTTTTCAGCCACGTTACCGCCCAATGTTGATTCTTCGTAACTGGCCGGGTCGGGAAGGTAGGTTAGATTTTGATCGAGGGCGGCATCCATCAGTTGTTTCGTAATCAAGCCGGGGCCGCAGGTGGCAGTTCGGTTGTCTGAATCAATGCTCAGGTGGTCAATTCTTTCAGTCGATAGAATCAGCGCGTTGTCCAGGGGGATACAGCCGCCGCTCAACCCGGTACCGGCTCCACGGGGTACGATTGGGAGATTGTTTTCGTTGCAGAATCTGACCGTTTGCACCACATCTGACTCGGTCGCAGCCATGATCAGAGCACAGGCTGATCCTCGGTGTGGAGTAGCATCGGCGAGGTAATCACTGTCGGAGGGGATATCGGTCACAATCTCGGCATGGGGTGATAATTGCCTGGCCAGCTGTTTGAGTTCCCGAGAAAGCAGATCGCACCTACTTATCAGTTTTTTTGGATTTAGTCTTCTTGGAACTGGAATCGGATTTGGACTTGGACGCATCCTTGGATTCAGAGGATGTTTTTGAGGATGAACTGTCGGCGGCGGCGTCCTTTTTGTATTGCCCGCTACGATAATCAGTTATATAGAAACCGCTTCCTTTGAATAGAAATCCGGCTCCCCCGGTTATAAGACGATGCACGGGACCTTTACATTCGGGACAACTATCAAGCGGATCATCTAACATCGACTGATATTCTTCAAACTCGTGACCGCATTTGTCACATCGATACTGATACGTAGGCATGGTCGGCTGTAATCTCCTGTTGTTCTACTTTTGACATCTTGCTGAATCACTTAAGAGTTCTAAACGAGTTCATCCGAGTATTTGTTCCATTCCCTTTTTTAGTCGTCGGCAGCCATCCTCCAGAACGCTTTTGTCGACCGAGTAGGAAAGTCTGAGGTATCCCTCGGTTCCAAAAGCCGAACCCGGAACAAGGGCGACCCCGTGGTTCTCCAGTAGATAAGTTGCAAGAGCCAGACTGTCTGTATATGGTGAGTCGGGGGGCAGGCTGTATTGAAGCCAGAGACAAAACGCTCCGGTTGATTTGTGGACTGAGATGCCGGGGATGCTTTCAAGCAATTTGAGAGTCTGGTCTCTTTTTTTTGAAAGTTCTTCGAAGTCGGAGGCCA
>JAUXBO010000136.1 GCA_030619345.1 Candidatus Zixiibacteriota bacterium
ATGACCGAAGGAGCCATAGCGATTTCTTCTGCGCTCATCGCCTTGACAACCCACGCCGTACCAACAATCAACAGAACCAGAACGATATTGGTTAGAGAACCGATACTGAAATTTCGCTGGTACTTGGATTTCAATTCATAGGCACCGTAGCGCGAGTACAGGGTGCTTTTAAAACGGGACGACATTATAGTTCACCCCTTTCAAAGGCCTGCTGTATGGCAGCATCCATTATCTTACTATCACGATCTTCCCAATGGCCATTGGCGTAACGATAAGAGAATTTCTCATCTTTAGTCAGATCTTTGGCCTTTTTATTCAGTTTATCAGCCGTGTATTGATTCCAAGACCGCTCAAGCAGGTCTATTTCATCAAGGATATTGACCAAATCTGCGTAGGTTGCCTCGGGATGGATCAGAAGAAGCGTACTCAATTTTGGATTCTCCTGATTCTGGATACGGAGCAACTCACGCAAAGAATCCGACCACAATCTATATCCAATCGTATCGACCACATCAGGATCACCCGGCAGGAGTACCGGAAGATTATCCGGCGTAGGCGTTTTGAGATTCCACCAGTATCTGCTTTCGGAGTCGACTCTTAACGTGAACAGATTCGATTCCTTTACCGGAACTTCATCGGAGTCTGCCGGCGGGAGATTGATCTCCATAGCCTGGGGCATAGAAAATACGGTTGAGACCATATAGAAAATCAGCAACAAGAATGCGATATCGACCATGGGGGTCATATCGATTTTTATCGAGATTCTTCTTTTGGGACGTCTTAGGCCTTTCTTTCCGCCTTTTTGCGCCCGTTCTACTACATCACCACCCATATACCAAGCAAGCTCCTATATTTCCATTGTTTATACACATATAGATCGCAAATCTTCCCATACGGGATGCAGTTATTCCGTCTCCTGATCAGTAATGATCAAGAATCGTTCCAAATTATTTTCCTGCATGGCCGTCATAACATCTTCCATCGTACCATAAGGTGCTCTTCGATCCGCCTTGATGACTACCAGCGCTCTGATATTCTTGGCCCGTGCCCTAAGAATTTCCGGAGCCACACTGTATTTGTCGACTGTTCGGACCACGCGAACAGTGGTCTGGACTTCCTGGCCGTCGATTTCGATTGTCGCTATTTCCACCCAGTCAACATAGATCGAGTCATGCTGCGTCACTGTAATATTTATAATATCTTTGGCCGGCAGTTCGATCATAGAATGTGACTGTGGAAGTTCCACGGCGCGAGCTTCCGGCGGCTTAAACGTAGTTGTCGCCATATAGAAAATCAGCAGCAGGAATGCGATATCCACCATTGGTGTCATATCGATTGTGATCGAAACCCGCCGTTTCTTCTTAATTGCCATAGCTTAGATACCCTGTTTTTCCTTAAGAATCTGCAGAACTTCAAAGGTAGCTTCATCAGTTGTATAGTTGAAAGCATCTACCTTGTTAACGAAGAAGTTATAGAAGAAAATACCAAGGATACCGGAAAGCAGACCGCCAGCCGTGTTAACCAGCGCTTCAGAAATACCGGTCGCCAAGGCGGTAGCATCGATAACACCACCCTCGACATTACCGGTTGCGGCAAAAGCACGAATCATGCCGATAGTAGTACCGAGCAGACCCACCATAGTGGCGATTGAGGCGATTGTCGAAAGGGCAATCAAGTTACGCTCAAGAAGTGGTCCTTCAAGGGCGTTGGCTTCTTCGATAGCCGTCTGGGTCAATTGAATTTTCTTCTCGCCGTCAGCTGTACTATCTTTTACTTCGCGATAGCGTTCAATGCCGGAGCGAAGAACGTTAGCGGTGGTGCCGCGCTGTTTGTCACAGGCTGCCAGGGCACCGTCTAAATCGTCGGCCTGGAGAAGGGTGATCAGTTTTTTGAAGAATACTTGAACGGAACTCTTGCCTTTGGCCGCACCGTACAACGAGAGATAACGCTCGACAATAAAGACGATCAGCATCAAAAAGATCATCATCAGGAGAATTACCAAGTATCCTCCCTGATAGATAGAATGCACAATCGCGTTGGTCGAGTGCTGAAACACTCCAAAAAAGAGACCCGCCGCGATTGCAAACGCGACCAGAGCGTTGAGAGTTACAAAGATTGTTTGCTTAACCACTTAAAAGAACCTCCACAATATGTTAACTACTTATATTTCAGAACCTTTGGCCGCTACCAGCACAAAACCACAGAGGGACACGACGATCCCCCACGACAGTGTACCGAACAGCGCACCAGCACCGTATGAAGAACCCAGCGATGTATACATCGACTCGGCATCAAATCCATATTCCGCCCCAAAAAATGAAAGAAACAATAGCAAGACAAACATCATAACCGGAATCCAGTTATACCTAACGATTTTTTTCAGCACCAACGCTTGAGAGTCGGCATCACCCTTGAGTCCCCACAATCCATACAGGGTGTATCCGGGTAATGCGATACACAGGATTAGATACAAGAACATGATTATCGCTGAAACAATTAGAATGAAACCTGAGGAAAAGACGGTTGAGCCAAATGAACCAAGCGCCGCCAACATGCCTATACCACTCATGTAACCATATTCTTTGTGAATGCTTTTTCTACCGGTATAACCGTGAATGATCTGTTCGTTGGCTGTCGTCTGAATTACACCTTTGGTTTCTTCGGTCGTGGCAGTTTCATCCGCCGCACCGCTTGGGGGCACCTCGGTTTCAGTCGCCGCAACCATCGCACTGGCCGAATCCTCAAGTGTCTCGACAGCTTCCGTTGCCGCAAGGTTAATGGCAGCGCTGTCGTTAATTACTGCCAGAGAATCATCCAACTGAGCCAACAGCCCGAGTGAGTCTGTCGGACTGGCCGTAGCGGCCTCCACGACTGATTCTTCTACAATTTCATTATAGACCGCATACCAGGGTGCAAACATGGCCGCAAAGACCACTACCGAGGCAATAGTCAGCACAACTCTGTCAAGCAGAGAAACTCGTTCTTCGAGTAGTTTGCAGTCCTCGCGAATTATTTCGTGGCGGTCACGCCGCGCCTGGACCTTGTCAACCAACTTTTTCTTTTCTGCATCGGACTTAAACAGATCTTTCGGCTCGCCGGGGAATACTTCAAAACCTATATACGAGAACCGCTTTGATTCATCGACTCGATTTGAACTGTCTTCCTTTTTTCCTTTATCCGTCATTCATGCTCCGGGAACGTTATTGTTATCGTATTTACTTGTCAAAAAACTCAAAGCGTGTATCATCCTGACCCTTCTTGGCCGGTTGGTTATTGGGATCACACTTAAGAACTTTTCCATACCAATTAAAGGCCTGCTTGAATTCTTCGTTGGCGTCGACTTTGGCAGTTGCTTTGTCGGCGGCCTTGAGATGATAGCACTGGGCAATCCAGAGCATCAAGTCAGTATCCCCACAGTTACCGGAGGCAGTGCTCACACAACTCTGAGCTTCATGCAAATAGCGCAGTGCCTTGTCATAGTTCTTTTCACACCATTCACCACCAAAATAAGCATAGCCGATAGCCTTCTTAGCGTCACAATTATCAGGATCAAGAGCCAGGAGACGCTCATAGGTTGCAACGCCCTGGGCGCAATTGGCCAATTGGCGGAAATAAGTGTCGGCAACCAATAGCAACACCTTGGTGTCGTTCGGATAGTATTCCAGATATTTAAGCATGTAATCAACGGCCAGTTGGAAGTAATCGATATTCGGATCGGTCCCCCCACCGGCACCCATATCTTCGTCTTCATCCATCATATCAAGGTCTTCATCAGCCGACGCATCATTGTTGGCGATATTGAGGGCGCAATAACCGGCGTTTTTGAAGATAGATGCTGAGCTGGAATCCAAACCCAATGCGACTCGTTTCTCATAGTATTCAATCGCCTGTGCAAAGCTCTTAGTACTATGATAACCAACGGCGACGTTTTGAAGGATTCTCTTTTGATCCGGGTTATCTTCCAGCGATTTCTTGTAGTGTTTTATGGCCGAGAAGAAATCCTTGCCCGGTTTGCGATAATAATAGGAATCACCAAGTAAGCGATACAATTCAGAGTTGTCGATTCGACTCTTATAGTTTTCATCCTGTTCGTCAACCCACTCAATATGTCTCAGAAGTTCGTTGGCAGCTTCCTCATATTGTTTTATTCCCCAGAGCGACTTGCCATAATAAAAGTGAATGTCTCTCGGTTCATACGGTATGGTCAGAACATCTTTGAAATACTTAGCCGCATCCTCGAATCCGAATATATTGGCATAAGAAAGTGCGATTTCAAAATATGGACGAACGTTATTACTATCCGGTTTGGCGTCTGATAGTTCCAGGTATTTCTTGTAAGAACCAATCGTTTCAATAAACCGCTGCTTACGTTCATCACGAGTACGAGTTGAAAGAGCCGCCTTGAAATAAATACCTCCGGCTCGGTTCCAAGCGGGCGCGTGGGTAGAGTCTTTGCCCAGTACAACTTTCAATTTCTCAATGGCACAGCCGTAGTCTTTCATCTCCAGACAGGCTTCCGCCCAATGATAGTAAACTTCCAGACCGGCCGTATCGAGTTCCAGAGCCAGTTTGTATTCACTGATGGCCAGCGAAGGAATGCCCTGATAGAAGTTGGCATCTCCAAGATTGATATGATACTCAGCGTTCTGGTCGTCACCTACTATGGCCGAACGAAACATCCGGTCAGCTTCGCGATAATTCTCGCGCTTCATCTCGACCATGCCCATTCCGTTTTCAAACAAATGTTTGAGTTTCTTGGACTTCTTGACACCCTTCTTAAGGGTTTTTTCAGCAAGCTCCAATTCGCCCAGACTCAGGTAGGTCCGTCCCAGATAATAAACTGATTCCCAGTGCTTGCTTTTCTTATCGACCGCGGTCTCCAGTGACTGGCGTGCCTGATCGAATTGGCCCTGATTATAATAGATAAGACCAAGCATGTAGTAATTGAAATAGTAACCCTTATCTATTTCAATCTCACCTTCGAGCAGTTCAACCGCTTTGGCAGAATCGCCCTCGTCCAGGGCCTGAGCGATTTCAGGCTTTAGATCGACAGCGCCAAGTGGCAGGCATAGAGATAATGCGATCAACAGAAAAATGACTAATTTCGAAGCAGTAACAATCAATTTAATACGTTTTCCCACAGCAGAATTCCTCATCTAAATCCACACAGGTTAGGAAAATTAACGCTTTACAACTTATTGTCAAGTGAATATTTACCGGTTTTATCAGGGTCCAGAACCTCTCTTATGCGATCGACCAATTGGGCTATCTCAACCCTGAATCCGATCAATAAAGCCGTAATGGCGAGTATCCCGAAAAACATCCGAAACCAATTTGAGAGCACCGCCGAGAATGACAACTGGATATATATCGCAGCCATTGTCAGAAGCACAATCGTAGCGCGATCGAGTATACGCGTCCACTTTTGAAGTCTGGCTATCTTTTGATCGTTATACACGCAAGCCCTCCGATTCTTCCAGCCTATACACAGTTGTTATTCAAGACAATATGGTTCAATAATCGTGCCGGACTATCAGGGTAATAGAAGCCATTAATCTTTTCTTGTTAATACTCAACGACTTACAGGGAGGGGGAAGCTCTCGCCCGATGGATGACTTGTCAATTGTGCGCAACTTTTGCGATTGGGAGAAAAACTGGGCCATGTACCACACACGCACAATACGTTGCCCTGCAATCAGTTCGGGGATATCGGGACGAGATGGGCCTGATTACCAAAAATACTCAAGTCGTACGTTACCACTACCTGTGTAGTGAAGTCGCATCAAACCGGAGAACTCTTTTGGTCGGCCCGCATAGTCGATCGCGGGATAAAATCTCATTGATGAGAATATCTTCCGCGTAGCAACAGTTAGTCTGGTCAAACTTTTGCTCGTTCGAAGAACGGAAGGAACCCCATTGGTATCAATTGTAAGGTAAACCGTGACGATATCGGTCCGGTTGTGGTAGCGATCAGGAATTGGAAAACGGTCTCCGAAATTGAACGACGGTAACGGCGCCGAAAGTAAACCGACCGTGTCCGGGAACAGCTGTAGCTGTGTTTTTTCCACGAAAGAAAATTCAGCAAGGTTTTCCTCGATCCATGCCCGATTAGGATAGTTGATCTGGGGATAAAACGAGATCATCAGGAAACAAGAAGAACTGACCGCAATTCCATCGATAGACATTGGCGTGAAGCGTGCATATTGGACGGCCGACCTCAACTGGCCCGAGAATGACGAATAACTCGATTTCAGCTCTTCTACTTCAATGACTTCACCGGTCTCATCGAGATTCAGATGGAGCAATACGTATGGAAGGATCACCGTTGAATCGGACCAGTCAAGATCACAGAAATATTTCGGGAAAAACTCAATCTCCGGAAAGGTGAATCCGTTTCGTTCAAGAGCTTCAGTATAGAGATGTCGATTGGATATTGAGAGATCAAAACCTACTGCAAACTCAAGTGACGGCAACAACCGCCGCGGCTCAAGATGCACCAAAACCGGGAGTTGTGAATTTATTTTTCTGGAGTCTTTCTGAGCCGGTTCAAAACAGATCGACTGCAAGTAGTCTTTGCAAAAGCTAAGATACGATGTATCAGAAACAGGTACTGCTGATACCTCTTTGACTCTTCCCTTCTTGTCAATTTCCAGCAAAGCATGAATCAGCAACTCGCTTCTAACACG
>JAUXBO010000070.1 GCA_030619345.1 Candidatus Zixiibacteriota bacterium
CTCTCGCACACCGAGGTAATATCCTTTGTGGAAAACGCCTGACTATCACCAGTTGCCTTGAAAGCATCGGGGTAGTGTTCCCGGAAAGCCGTCGCCGCTGTCTCGGCAAATTGTTTCTTGAATTTATCTACTATCATTTCACCTACAGCATATTACTATACTAATTCGGGCGACCGATTTGCCGCCAAGTAGTTTAGGATACGTAGATTTTGAGGAAACTCAACGATAAAATCAGAGGGTGCGATTTACAGCGGTGGCAATGATCTTTAGCTCACTCAACATCTGCTCATACTGCTCATAATAGAGCGTCTGGGCCCCATCCGACATCGCTTTCTCAGGGTCATAATGAACTTCAATAATCAGTCCATCTGCTCCGGCTGCTACTGACGCGCGGGCCATCGGGGCAACTTTGTCCCGAATTCCAGTACCGTGCGAAGGATCAGAGATGACCGGCAAATGAGTCAGTTTTTTGAGAATCGGAATGGCCGAAATGTCGAGGGTATTGCGAGTGTAGTTCTCAAAAGTACGAATACCGCGCTCGCAGAGGACAACATCATGATTACCACCGGCCATAATATATTCTGCTGCTTGAAGTAATTCTTTAAGAGTGGCCGACATACCGCGTTTCAGCAGAATCGGTTTGTTGAGTTTACCTAATTCTTTAAGTAGCGCGAAATTCTGCATATTCCGAGCACCGACCTGGATCATATCGACATATTTGAGGGCCGGAATTATGTCCATACGGTCCATGACTTCAGAGACTACGGCCAGACCGTTTTCATCCGCTGCTTCGCGCATATACTTGAGCCCTTCTTCACCCAGTCCCTGAAAAGAATAAGGCGATGAGCGCGGCTTATAGGCCCCACCCCGCAGCAAATGAGTTCCGGTCTTTTTGACGAAAGCGGCGATATCTTTGATTTGCTGACGCGACTCGACTGAACAGGGACCGGCAACCATTGCGATTTTATTGCCGCCGAATTCTACCTTACCGACCTTAACAATACTGTTCTCCGGCTTAAAAGTCCGGCTGACCAATTTAACTGGATCGGTAATACGAATTGCCTCGTGTACACCGTCCATTACTTCATAGTCGCGCAGATCAACATTGTGGGTGTCGCCAACGACACCCAGGACGACCTGAGTGGCTCCGGTTGAACGATGGACATCAAAACCGTTGTCGAGAAGGCGTTCGACTACTGATTGAATCTGATCCGGAGAAGCTTTTTCATCCATTATGATAATCATAGCGATATCTATGCCTTCTTCCGGTCATACACTTCGGTTCGTTCAATACGTCTGGATTCGTCGATGATGCGTTCAAAAAGTCGGACAACGGCATCCGGGGCAAGCGGCCCAGGATTTTTTTCGGTGATTCTAACAAAAATATCTTTTTCACGGCTGGGATCAAACAGCTTTTTTCCATCGGCATGCTTGATCGTGGCCAGATCGACCACCAATTCTGCCCTTTGGTTCAGAAGGTAAAGGAGCTTTAGATCAAGCTCGTCGATTTGCTCGCGTATTTTGTTGATGTCTTTCTTGTTCATCAGATTGCTTTTCTAATCGAACTCAGGAATCTCTCCAACTTCATTCGACGATCTATTAGGTTTTTTCCCTGACGAAGCAGCTTAACTATGGCTGAACCAATTACCATCCCGTCACTAAGAGCACCCAGGCGTCGGGCATCAGCCGGGCTGGAGACACCAAATCCGGCCACGAACTTATTATCCAATATGGACCGAAGTTTCTTAAGATAGTTATCGGTAGATCGGTCGAATACTTTTCCGGTACCGGTGACACCGGTAACAGTTACTGCATATACAAATCCGGTAGAGTTCTTATCAATCATTTTTATTCGTTTTTTTGAGGAAGTCGGTGCCGCCAGAAAGATAGTCGATACCGCCTGTTTGTTGCAGGCCACCTTGAAGTCTGCGGACTCCTCGACCGGAAGATCAGGGATTATCAGCCCATCGATTCCAGCTCCGGCGGCCCTCCGGACGAAATCCCCCAGCCCGTGCGCGATAAGCGGATTATAATATCCCATAAAAATTAGAGGCATTTCGATTCGAGCACGAATCTTCTCAACAGCGCTTAGTATTTCATCAAACTTGAGACCTTGTTGCAGCGCTTGGTGGGACGAATATTGAATCTCGGGACCATCGGCGAGAGGATCAGAAAATGGGAGACCAAGTTCAAGCATATCACAACCAGAATCGGCAGCCGTCTCAGCCAGTTGGATCGTCTCGTTTAGCGAGGGAAACCCGGCCGTAAGATACGGGATCAAGAGTTTATGATTACTGCTCTCAGCTACGAGTTCTTGGATCCGGTTGCTCACTTCTTATCCCATTTGTCAATGATGGCCATATCTTTGTCGCCGCGGCCGGATAGACAGACCACGATCTTGTCGTTCTTGCGCATTTTACATTTGTTTTTGATAAGCCAGGCCAGAGCATGCGATGTCTCCATAGCCGGAATAATCCCCTCCAATCGGCTGACCAATTTGAACGCGCTTACCGTTTCACGATCTGTCACCGAACCATAGCTGACACGTCCCGAGTCTTTGAGCTCAGAATGCTGGGGACCTATTCCCGGATAATCCAGACCAGCCGAAACTGAATGGGGCAGTTGAATCTGGCCGTCGTCATCATAGAGCAGATAAGAGTATGAACCGTGAAGAACTCCCGGTCTTCCCTTCCGAAGCGAAGCCGAGTGTTTGCCACTGGCCAAACCAAGACCGGCTGCCTCCACTCCTACCAGTTTGACTGATTTGTCACCGAGAAACTGGGAGAAAATGCCAATAGCGTTCGAGCCGCCGCCGACACAGGCAACAATCAGATGCGGTAAACGTCCGAATAGTTTCAGGGATTGTTTCTTCGTCTCCTGACCGATAACAGACTGAAAGTCGCGTACTATCATCGGATACGGATGCGGACCCACCACCGAGCCGATTATGTAAAACGTGCTGCGAACATTGGTAACCCAGTCCCGAAGAGCTTGATTGGTGGCATCTTTTAGGGTCTTCGAACCGGACTCTACGGGAACAACTTCGGCACCCAGCAGTTGCATCTTCTCAACGTTCGGAGCCTGACGGGCAATGTCTTCTGCCCCCATGTAGACGATACATTCCACTCCAAAGAGAGCGCACACCGTGGCGGTAGCGAGTCCGTGCTGACCGGCGCCTGTCTCCGCAATAATCCTTTTTTTGCCCATTTTGGTCGCGAGCAGAATCTGCCCAATCGTATTATTGATCTTGTGGGCACCGGTATGGTTGAGGTCTTCTCGTTTGAAATAGATATGGTTCAGATCGAGATACTGTGAAAGGCGTTGAGCATGGTACAACGGCGAAGGTCGCCCGACAAAACTATTCAAATAGCCAGACAGTTCATGCTTAAAAGAACGATCTTTCTTGATCGAAAAATAGAACTCTTCAAGTTCTTCCAGCGCGTACATAACCGTTTCCGGTACATAGCGGCCGCCATACTCACCGTATCGCCCGCGATGGTCAGGCATCTGTTTTCTTTTCTTAGCAGTCATATCTTAACCGATTACAAAACTCAAATAGCTCTATTAGTTTTTTCCTTGATTTGATCCCCGGTCTCGTCTCCACCAAAGAATTAACGTCGACCGCACATGGGACAAATAATTCCAGCACTTTCTCGATATTGTTGATTCCGATCCCTCCTGCAATCATTAGATTCTCGATCTTTTTCTTTGGTTTCAACGACCAATCGAATGTACGTCCGGTTCCTCCGTGCGCCTCGTCCGATTGATTATCGACCAGTACCAGATCCGCCTTGCAAGCCTGTACCTCTTTCCAATCTGATCCGGAACGAAGTCCAAAGCCCTTGATTACTTTTATGCCTTCGTTTTGCAGCTTCTTGATTGGAGCGGCTGGTTCTGAACCATGAAGCTGAACAAAATCGAGGCGAAATTTCCTGACGACCTTAATTACTCTTTCGGTCGGTTCGTTTACAAAAACACCGACTGTCCGTACGGTCGCTGGAATCGCTGCAACTATTCCGGCTGCCTGCCTCTGTGTCACAAATCTCGGCGAACGGCGATAGAATATCATGCCGATCATATCGGCCCCAAGACTCGCCGCCAAACGGGCGTCTCCCGGACGAGTTATCCCACAGATTTTTATCCGAAACTTGTTCATCCATCCTGCAATTCTCTAAGCATTTCAGCCGGATCATCGGCCCGCATCAGCGCCTCCCCGATCAAAAAGCTGTTGTATCCGGCCACCTTCAAGCGGGTGATATCATTAATTCCTAAGATGCCTGATTCAGCTACCCGGATTTTGCCATCAGGTATACTATCGGCCAATCTGATGGAGGTTTCGAGTGAAACTTCAAAAGTAGTCAAATCCCGATTGTTGACGCCTATTATATCCGCGTCAGCATCAAGGGCGATATTCAATTCGCCTTCATTATGAACTTCAACAAGTGTGTCCAGACCAAGCTCCGAGGCCAGTTTAATGAACTGGCCAAGTCTCTCCCGCGTGTGCAGGGCAACTATCAAAAGGACGGCATCGGCTCCGATATGACGGGCGTGATAGAGTTGGTATTCATCGACTACGAAATCTTTACATAATACGGGAAGGTCCGCTGCCGATTTTGCCAGTTGAATAAAACTGTAGTCGCCAAAGAAGTATTTCGATTCGGTCAAGACAGACAAGGCCGTCGCTCCACCGTCCGCATACTTTTGAGCTATTGCGGCTGGATCGAACTGTTCGGCTATCACGCCTTTGGAAGGTGAGCCTTTCTTGATTTCGGCTATTATATTGATCCGGCCAGAATGGCTGATTGCCTCTTTGAACGATATCGATTTTAGGGAAGGCACTGTGAGAGATTCGATGGGCTGATTCAATTTTAGTCGTTCAATCTCGAGGCGCTTGTCTTCAGCAATCCGGTGAAGAATATCCATCAGGCGTGATTCTCCCTAACAATAGACCAAGTGCGGTCGGATTCATTACGCGTTTCGGTATGTCTAAAAAATAGATAAAATACCGCCGAAGACAACAGATAAATTCCCACTGTTATATTCATCGTTACGGTATAACCATAGTGTTCGATCAGGTTTCCGCCAACCGCCGAAGTCACCATCCAGGATGAAGTCCAGCCAAGCATTAATAATGCATTGACCAGGCCTTGTTCCTTTTTCTGGGCGAGTTCCATGCCAAGATTGGTGACAATCGGGACTCCGAGATTCATCAGGCCGCCCCGGATAACAAAAGCCGCAAAGGCCAGTGGAAGATAATAGGTATAGGAAAGGATCAGCATAAACGGGATGGAGAGCAGTTGCGTAATGACAACCGTTCGGACCAGCCCAAACCGCCGGGCCAGAACCGGCCCTGACAGGGAACCGAATAACATTGAGAACTGAACCACAAAATAGTAAAGACCGATCAAGTCAGGACTCAGGTTAAAGCGATCACGGAAATACAGATTCAGGAAAGGTATAATAAGTCCGGCCCCGGCCCCGATCATGAAATTGGTCAGCGATAATTTGCCATAGAAGCGCCATCGCTTTTTGAACTGACGGCGGGATAATTCGATCCGGTTTTCTTCAGCTGACGGATCAGACGCCTTTATCATAAGAAACGGAATGAGCGAAAATAGCCCGACAACAATTCCGATATAGAGCGTGTACTGATAGCCCAGGATCAGGTCCCCGGTCCAATCCCCCAGGAAAGTCACCAGTTTGCCCGACCCAAGAGATCCGGCCATTCCAGCCAGCAACATTGTCCCAAAGCTGAACGAGAATAGATGGGTCCGTTCCTTGGGAGTTGAGTTGCGCATATAAAACGGAGCGGCGGCCACGCGGTAAAAGGCAAAAGCCATCCCACTGAGCAGCGAAAAACCAATCAGTAGATTTAGTTGCTGGAAGCTGGTTATGAAGTAACTGAAGACTGCAAACATGATTGAACTGGCCACCAGAATCGGCTTGAGCCGAATGCGACTGAGAATGAGTGCGGCGGGAATCGCAATCAGCGATGAACCAACCGCTCGCGATGAAAGAACGAGTCCGATATCACCTTCGACAAAACCGTATTCTTTGAGGTAGAGGTTTAATAGCAGTAGAAAAACATGGAAGTTGATCCCGATCAGAAATGAACCGATTAAATAGAGTCGAGCATTGCGTGAAAACAGCTTGACATGATAAAGATACTCTTTAAGTCCCGCCCGTATGCTATTACTATTAAGGCCACTATTAGGGGCCCTTAACCTGGGCGTCAATCCTGATTCACCGCCCTCCCGGAAGAAGCTGCGGCCCATTGTTCAAGTTTTTGATCTGCTGCACCGCTATTTATGGCATCGGTTGCCAAACAAACTCCGTCTTTGATCGAAGGCACTTGGCCCGAAACATAAATCATCGCACCGGCATTAAACAGCACCGCATCACGGTACGAAGATTTCTTGCCCTCGAAAACTGCTTTGAGGATTGTGAAATTTTCCCTAGGGTCGCCTCCCTTAAGAGAGCCCGAAGGATGCAGTGACAGGCCAACATCGGTGGGACTGATACTCACTTCGGTGGCTCGCCCATCAATGATGTCAACAAAATCAGTCTCGGCTGTGACCGAGAATTCATCGAGCCCATCGTGCGAATGGGCCACTATCAGATGCTTGAGATTGTTGAGGCGTCCGACTTCCGCCATCAGGGGCAATAAAGAACGGTCGTATACACCGATCACCTGACGCTTTACTCTGGCGGGATTGGTAAGCGGTCCCAGAATGTTGAATACGGTGCGAATCCCGAGTTCCTTTCTGATCGGTCCGGCATACTTCATAGCCGGATGGAAATTTGGAGCAAACATAAAACCGAATCCGAGGGAATTTATATTATCCTGCACCACCTCGTGACCCGGATCAATGCGACCGCCTGACTGCTCAAGCAAATCAGCCGAGCCACAACTGGAACTGACTGAACGATTACCATGCTTGGCAACTGTCACACCCGCAGCTGCGGTTACGATTGCCGCCGCAGTAGAGATATTAAAAGTATGAGTTCCATCACCGCCCGTGCCGCAACCATCGACAGCATTGGGGTTAGTCAGTATCAGCTTCACAGCATGCGACTGCATGGCCTGCGCCATACCCGCTACCTCTGGCGCGGTCTCTCCTTTGGCGCGAAGAGCAACCAGCAGAGCGGCCGTCATAGGGGCTGTTACTTCTCCGCTCATGATGTTGTTCATCAGATCGCGGGCCTGATCGAGCTCAAGTGATTCGCCTTCAAGAAGTCGATTTAGCAGCTCTTTGCTCATCTGATTATCTCCAGGAAATTACCGAGTATTGTCTTGCCGGAGGTAGTGAGAATCGACTCAGGGTGGAACTGAACTCCAAACAGAGGCAGGTCGTTATGCTCAATGGCCATGATGACATCGTCAGTCCAGGCTGTCACGGTGAAGGCGGCAGGGAGACTCTCCCTTATTACTGTTAACGAATGATACCGGGTAGCCACGAACGGAGATTCAACTGACTCAAAGAGGCGTGAATTGTTATGTGAGATATCCGACGTCTTGCCGTGCATCAGGGTGGGCGCATACCCGATGGTGCCACCGAACACTTGAGCGATGGCCTGGTGTCCCAGGCAAACTCCGAGCATGGGGATTTTGTCGGAAAGAGCTTCAATTATTGCGTTCATGTTTCCGGCTTTCTCCGGGCGTCCCGGACCGGGTGACAGAACAATTCCCTGTGGCGCCAGGCGGCTGATCTCGGCAACCTCAATTTCATCATTGCGGAAAACTTCGGTGTCAGCCCCGAGTTCGCACAGGTACTGGACCAAATTGTAAGTAAACGAATCGTAGTTGTCGATAACCAGCAACATCAGTCGTCTCCGGCTATGGCATCGATTAATGCCCTTGCTTTGTCGCGTGTCTCGTCAAACTCTCGCGCCGGTTTTGAGTCGGCCACAATCCCGGCCCCCGCCTGTACATAATACTCACCATCTTTGCGAACCATAGTGCGGATGGCTATGCAGGAGTCAAGATTCCCCCAGAAGTCAAGATATGCGATCGATCCGGCATATACTCCCCGGCGTAGCTTTTCAAGTTCGTCGATAATCTCCATCGCGCGGATTTTGGGTGCGCCCGAAACCGTTCCAGCGGGAAAACAGGCGAAATGCCCTTCGATAGGTGAAGCACCTTTGGCTAACTCCCCAACTACTGAACTTACGATGTGAATGACATGCGAATATTTTTCGATAACCATATTGTCTTTTACCCGCACCGTACCCGGTTTGCTGACCCTGCCTATATCATTGCGACCGAGATCCAGCAGCATGGTATGCTCGGCCAATTCTTTGGCATCGGTCATCAAGTCTTGAATAAGGGTGTTGTCCTCGCGCTCGGTTTTGCCTCTTCGGCGAGTTCCGGCTATTGGTCGTGTCTCGGCAACCCCGCCCTCAATGCGAACCATCATCTCCGGAGAAGCACCAATGATTGAACTGTCCGGAAACTTCAGTAGAAACATATACGGTGACGGATTGATGCGCCGCAGACGGCGGTAGACTTCAAGCGGTTCTTTTTTTGACTTCAACCGCCAGCGTTGTGAGAGCACGACCTGAAAGATATCGCCCTCTTTAATATATTTCTTGGCCTTGCGAACCATCGACGAAAACTCGCTTTTACTATATGACGATTCGATCTTCGGCTTGGGATGTTTATCGTTAATCTGGCGCAGTAGAGTTGACTGCAATTTCTTTATCATGTTTTTCAGATCGGCTGTGGCAGCATCGTATTTCTTTTTGAATCCCTTCTCCCCCGACTCATGCAGAATATTGGCTATTACGACAATCTCCTGTTTCAAATGATCGAACGCAACAATCCTGCTGTAGAAACCAAATCGCATATCGGGCAGATCGATTTGGTTCTCGTTCTGATCGGGGATGTCCTCCACCCAACGAACGGTATCGTATGCAAAGTAGCCCACTCCGCCACCGGTAAATCGCGGCAGTCCCTCAACTCTGATCGGGCGATAAAAAGAGAACAGTTCCCGCACAAAATCAATCGGTGGTACACCCAACTTAGAACTGGTTTTCCCTTTGGTGACACAAACACCGTCAGCATCCGGTTCCACAATTAGAAAGGGATCGAATCCAAGGAACGAGTAACGAGCAATCTTCTCGCCACCTTCGATTGACTCCAACAAAAAGCTGAATTTCTTGTTCCGGGCCAGTTTAATATAGGCTGACACCGGCGTATCAAGATCAGCAGGAATGCGTTCAAACAGCGGAACCACATTCCCTTTTTTGCTCAGCATTTTCGCTTCGCTGTAAGAAATCATCGGTAGTCGAATTCTCCTGTGCCGATCCTGTCCACCGGACCGCTTAGTTCTATGATTCCGTCACTTTTGCGCCAATGGACCTTAAGTGTTCCGTTTGTGAATTCTACTTTGCACTTTCGATCAAGATGGCCGTTGACTACAC